>JAQULA010000006.1 GCA_028718845.1 Candidatus Omnitrophota bacterium | reverse complement strand
ATGTACGTAGTGCAGTGTGAGTTCTTGGCAAATGGAGCGGAGCATAGCTATATTGCACAAAGTTATGAGATTTATGTAGTGCAAATTAGTTTGACTGGTCCATCAGAGCTGACGCGTGACAATAATGGTTCATATGCGCTTAACATCACTCCGAGCATTGAAAGTGCTGTGTATCGATGGAAATTTATCGGAGGTGATGCGACAATAACAGAAGAAACAACAAACAATATTTGGAGTGGGACAATAGTTACCGGAGGGACTGTTGAATGTACAGTTGTTTTAGGCAATTTTGAATTTACGCGCGATTTGACGGTTACCGTTCATAATAGAGATTGGAAAATGGCAATGCCTCCTTCTGCTCAAGAGGTAACTGCACCAGCATGGGGCGGAAAGATTGGTTATGGGGAGGGTAATTATCAAGTAAATAATGAAATAACGGGAAGTCCGGGGTATGTTTCTTCTGGCCCTAATAAAGGGTTTTATTATATTTTAGAGAATAATTATTGGGAAAATTGGACATATTATCACTGGTGGATTACTCCTGGATTCCGTTCGACATCAGGAACTTTTTGGGTGAAGACAAAACAGGAAGAAGGATACACAGATCAACAAATAGCAAATTATATTCAAACAATGATCGGTCATGAAACAGATGGGACAGGTTCTGGCACATTAGGACATCGCAAAATCATAACGGACAAGGTTAGAGGTAACGCCTCTTATGATGCCAAAAAGGCTGTTGAATCCTTGGTCAGTTATGATGATTCGACACAATTAATCCAAAACTTCACACAAACTGTTAATAATGCTAATTCTGCTTTTGTGGTCTATGTTGATAGTGGAGAAGGGCATCCTAACTGGAGTAATGGAGAGGCTTATTTAGACTATACAAATCCAAATTCAGGAGATTGGGAAAGAAGTCATGTTGTTTGGTAACATTATTAACAGAAAGGTTTGATCGTGAAGGCGCATAACTCAATTATATTATTTATGGTATTTGTGTTCATGCTTATCCCAAGAGGTGCGTATTCGGAGATTCAGAACATAAAAGTAGGAGGGGAGAGCAAAGAGATAAAGACATATGATTATATTTGTCCTAAAGAAAAACTACCTTCACAATTTGAGGGAATAAGTTTAAGGCAGATTTATAATATAAAAACTCAAGAATGTTTTTCAGTGATTTCAATCAAATATAAAAATAATTTGGAAGAAGTTGCTCTTACCAAAATTGAAGTTGTAGCAGGATTTCCGTCTAAAAATGAAATGTTAAAAAAAATTCCTATAGATAAAGTTGTGTTCAAAAAAGGTCCGCAAAATGATATTAACTTCCAGTATTCTTTATCGCAAGAATCATTTGAAACGTCAATGATCGTTTTTCATTTTACTGTGGAAGAAAAAGGGAAAACCGGTGAAATAAAACAAACAATTTTTTTTAAGGAACTTAAAGAAGGAAAGCTTATACTCTAAAATGCATACTAAAATGCATAGAGTGCATAGAGTAGGGTCAAACCTTGACATTAGACAAAATTGGCGGTAAAATAACTCCTTGTTGAGTTTTAAACAAGGAGTTATGTGTTTATGGCCAGACAATTGAGAATAGAATATGAAGGGGCATTTTACCACGTAACCGCCCGAGGTAATGAACGCCGGGAAATATATCGGAATGACCAAGATCGGAATAAGTTTTTGGAGTACCTGCAAACCGGCCATAAGCGGTTTGGCATAAAGATACACGCGTACTGCTTAATGGACAACCATTATCATCTTCTTATCGAAACTCCCCGAGCCAATATAAGCCGGTGTATGCAATATATCAATACGGCATATACGGTTTACTATAATGTGAGGCACAACCGGGCCGGGCACTTATTTCAGGGCAGATACAAGGCAGTGCTGGTGGAAAAGGAAGAATACTTATTGGAATTATCGCGGTATATCCATCTAAACCCGGTGCGAGCCGGCATAGTCCGGAGACCGGAACAATACCAATGGAGCAGTTACCGCTACTATAAAGGAGATACTCATCCTCCGGAGTTTCTTGAACAAAAAACAACGAAGAGCTATTGCAAAGACAGAGAAGAATACCTGCGATTTGTGCAGGAAGGGATCGGGATGGACATAAACAATCCGGATCGTGGGGCTGTGGCTGGGTGCGTACTGGGAGGGGAAGAATTTGTCAATGAGGTCAAGGAAAAATATTTAGACGTTGAGAAGCGGCAGGAAGACCTACCGGGGTTAAAGGAATTAAGCAGGGAATCTGTGAATGAAAAAGATATTATCGGAATAATTAAGAGAGAAGCGAAACTTAGCCAAAAAGAGAAAGACAAGCTGATAATTTATTTTTTGCGTAAACTTACGGACAAGACCTTAAGAGAGATAGCCGGAGAATATTATAAAGGTCAAAGCATCTCCGGGGTAAACAAGATTGCGGCCCGGCTGGAAGAAAAAGCGGTGCGGGATCATGCCTGGGCGAACGAGATTAAGCGGATTGAGGAGAAACTGCTAATGTCAAGGTTTGACCCCATGACCCCCTAAAGGTAAATAACAAAATTCTTTATTTACCTTTATGCTAAAAAACATAAATAATTGATTTTGTTATTTACATTTTATTTAATAATCTGATTTATTATCTCTCGCAAAGGCATTAAAATGCAATAAAGTGTTATTTATTGACATTTTTAGCATTATAAGGTAATATTTATATTATCAATTGGAGGAAATTATGTTTAATGCGGGAGCATATAAGCAACAGTATGAGTATAAAAGCTTTTCCCCCTCTTTTATAAATAAGCCGTTTGAGTGGGAAGATAAACAGATAACTATTCAACTAGAAGAAGCAGTTCGATATTTAGGGGAGCTTAGTGCCTATTCAATGCTTGTTCCGGATGTTGATTTTTTTATTATGATGCATGTTATCAAGGAAGCTACGACTTCAAGTCGCATAGAAGGTACACGCACAAATATTGACGATGCCGTTCTTCCAGAAAGTGAAATAAGCCCGGAAAAAAGAGATGATTGGCAGGAAGTTCAGAATTATATAAAAGCTATGAATTTTGCGATTGCCGAACTGGAGAAGCTTCCCATATCAATGCGACTTATTAAAGAAACGCATCGCATTCTTCTTTCCGGGGTACGCGGCGAGCGCAAGGAACCGGGAGAAATCCGTCATAGTCAGAATTGGATTGGAGGCGCAAGTATTAAAGACGCTTTTTTTATTCCGCCACATCATGAAGATTTACCCGAATTGCTTACGGACCTTGAAAAATTTTGGCATAATCGCGATCTTGCGATTCCTCACTTAATTAAAGTAGCAATGGGACATTATCAATTTGAAACGATTCATCCCTTTTTAGATGGAAATGGGCGAATCGGAAGGTTGCTTATTACCTTGCAATTGGTTAGTCTGGGGATATTGAAAAAACCGACTTTATATCTTTCCGATTTCTTTGAAAGAAATAAAGGTGCTTATTACGATTCGCTTACTGTAGTGCGTGCGTCAAATAATATTGAGCAGTGGGTCAAATTTTTTCTTACAGGTGTTATTGCCACTGCCAGAAACAGCAAAGAAACACTGGAAAAAATTATTTTGCTGAGAAAGCAATATGATGAAAAGATCCTGACGCTTGGACGCAAAGCAAAACTCGCACGCGAATTTCTGCTGGTTTTGTTTTCGACCCCGACGATTTCTATTAACACAACCGCGGAAAGATTGCAGATTAGTTTTAATGCGGCTTCACGGCTTGTCCAGGATTTTAAACGCCTACATATACTTGATGAAGTAACCGGGCTTTCTCGTAATCGATTATTTGCATTGAGTGAGTATCTAATGTTGTTTAGATAGGATCGGGAGTGTTTCTTCATCCCGGCATTGTGGAATGGTTGATCGGGGCTAAGTTTTGAAGACGATGAATCCGGAACGCGCGGAGATGCTGCTGAAGCTTTCGCAGGCCGAGGTGAACCGCAGATTCAAGATGTATGAGCATCTGGCGAGTATGGATTACACTGCGCAGAAGCAAGGGTAAGCTGAATAAAGAAAAATAGGAGAGAAGGAGCTGTTTAAACAGCTCCTTCTTTTTTGTAAAAAAAGCGCGGGGCGATGCCTGCCCCTGCACTCTAGCCAGCCTGAAGCAAAGTCCCGTACATAAACAGCGCAAAATTACAATGCATTTTGCGCTATGTATGGGATAAATTCGCGCCGTAATTTATGTTCACTCCGTTCCATAAAATACGCGCTCATTTAAAAAACCGCCCCCGTAGAATTTTTTTGCGATGTTCTTCTTTTTGTGGTGCACCAGGTAAGATGATTTCGGTGATGAATTCAGGCCCGCCTAGGCGGGCCTTCACGCTGACAAAACATCCTGTCCACCTGAAAAACGGCGAGATCTCGACATGCTTTATGGCGGATCTTGACAGCGCTCCGGCCATCCGGGCCTCTGTCTCATCACCGAAATCAAAGACCATCCGCAGCCCCGGGCATAAACAAGCAAAATTGTATAATAACATTTTTGCTTATACCCAGGATAACTTCGTACAGTGATTTATGTTCACGTTGTTCCATAAATCACGTACTCATCGAAAAATTCCAAGGGGGAAGAAAGAAAAAGCAAGTAACAAGGAAAATGAAAAAAGTTTTAGGCTTTTGCTGCTGTTTGCTTGGAATGATTTTGATTTGTGTTTATTCGTGTATGATTTGTGCCTATTCGTGTAAAAATAGCATTATTCTTGCACAGTAATAAAATTCCTAGTAAAACAAGGGGTCAAACCTTGACATTAGACAAAATTGGCGGTAAAATAACTCCTTGTTGAGTTTTAAACAAGGAGTTATGTGTTTATGGCCAGACAATTGAGAATAGAATATGAAGGGGCATTTTACCACGTAACCGCCCGAGGTAATGAACGCCGGGAAATATATCGGAATGACCAAGATCGGAATAAGTTTTTGGAGTACCTGCAAACCGGCCATAAGCGGTTTGGCATAAAGATACACGCGTACTGCTTAATGGACAACCATTATCATCTTCTTATCGAAACTCCCCGAGCCAATATAAGCCGGTGTATGCAATATATCAATACGGCATATACGGTTTACTATAATGTGAGGCACAACCGGGCCGGGCACTTATTTCAGGGCAGATACAAGGCAGTGCTGGTGGAAAAGGAAGAATACTTATTGGAATTATCGCGGTATATCCATCTAAACCCGGTGCGAGCCGGCATAGTCCGGAGACCGGAACAATACCAATGGAGCAGTTACCGCTACTATAAAGGAGATACTCATCCTCCGGAGTTTCTTGAACAAAAAACAACGAAGAGCTATTGCAAAGACAGAGAAGAATACCTGCGATTTGTGCAGGAAGGGATCGGGATGGACATAAACAATCCGGATCGTGGGGCTGTGGCTGGGTGCGTACTGGGAGGGGAAGAATTTGTCAATGAGGTCAAGGAAAAATATTTAGACGTTGAGAAGCGGCAGGAAGACCTACCGGGGTTAAAGGAATTAAGCAGGGAATCTGTGAATGAAAAAGATATTATCGGAATAATTAAGAGAGAAGCGAAACTTAGCCAAAAAGAGAAAGACAAGCTGATAATTTATTTTTTGCGTAAACTTACGGACAAGACCTTAAGAGAGATAGCCGGAGAATATTATAAAGGTCAAAGCATCTCCGGGGTAAACAAGATTGCGGCCCGGCTGGAAGAAAAAGCTGGGCAAGATAAGTTCTGGGCGAAAACAATGAAAACTATTGAGGAGAAGCTGTCTAATGTCAAGGTTTGACCCCATATGATTTGACCCCATATGATTTCTTTCTTTTATGCGGATAAAAGAAAGTATGCAAAGAAAACCCGCCCCCGTGGAATTTTTTTGCGATGGTCTTCTTTCTGCCGGGCTATATCCGCGCTGATTCGTGTGTTATTCGTGTCCATTCGTGTAATAACTTGCACAGTAATAAAATTCCTAGTATCATACCTATGGTCGTTTCTAACAGGCTGAAAAGGTGAGCGGTTGCGCAGCCCGTATCGGTTTTAAAGGCAGCGGTAAACGGTTTAAAGACGATTGACGCAACCGGCTGACGATACGGGCATCGAAACCGATAAACGTTGACATTTTATCCTGGAGTATCCATGAATAAAATTATCCTATTAGCCGTCGGCGGGATCGCCGGCACTCTGGCCCGCTATTTTCTGGCCGGGTTTGTTTACACGCTCTGCGGTACGCAGTTTCCCTACGGAACGCTTGCCGTCAATACCAGCGGGTGTTTCCTGCTCGGATTCCTGGCGAGTATCGCCGAGAAGAAATTTCTGCTCGGTGTCGACAGCCGGACCTTGCTGATGATCGGTTTTTGCGGAGCATTTACCACCTTTTCCACGCTGATCATGGAAACGGTGAATCTGCTCCGCGACGGGGAAATGGTGCCGGCTTTTATGAACATTTTTTTAAGCGTGCTTGCCGGTCTGGTTGTATTCTGGCTGGGCATGCTTTTGGGTGAAATGGTCTAACGCGGAAAGGATAATCATGAAGATCCCGGTGGAAGGAAAATTATTGCGGATATTTATCGGCGAGGCGGATAAATGGCAGGGAAAGCCGCTGCATGAGCAGATCATTTTGCTGGCCCGGCAAAAAGGCCTGGCCGGAGCGACGGCCATAAAAGGGTTCAGCGGGTTCGGCTGTAAGAGCCATATGCATACCAGTAAATTACTGCGTCTTTCTGAAGACTTACCGATTATTATTGAAATTGTGGATAGCGAGGAAAAGATCATGCAATTTATTCCCGCTTTGGATGAAATGGTGCGGGAGGGATTGATTACTTTGGAAAAAGCCCAGGTAATTATGTATCGTGCTGCCGGAGCGGAGGGGTAAATTTGCCGCGGAGTGTTGTCGGTCCATTTTACGTAACGCAAGGAGATGCGCTATGCCCAGGTTTACCCGGAAATTATCGAAAACGGTAAAATTTTCTTCTCCCGCGAATATGGCGGCGGAAAACATAAATGCTCCGGGAAAAATTACGGTTATTGATTATGATGAGGCAACCGTAAGGGAAAAGACCGTGGCTTCTGTGGAAGAGTGCTTTCCGTTCAAAAATACGGCAACGGTAACCTGGATCAACGTCGATGGAGGAGGCCGGACGGAAGCTATCGAAAAACTCGGCCAGTATTTTAACGTGCACCCGCTGGTGATGGAAGGTATCGCCGGAGCTGGGCAGCGGCCCAAGTTCGAGGATTTTGAAGATTACCTTTTTCTGGTTTTGAAAATGCTTGGCTATGATGAAGCCCAATCGGAGATCCGGGAAGAACAGGTTAGTATTATTATCGGCAAGAATTTTGTAATGTCGTTTCAGGGGGAGCAGGATGGAGATGTTTTCGATTCCCTGCGGGAGCGTATTCGTACGGGTAAAGGCCGGTTGCGTAAGCTCGGAGCGGATTATCTCGGGTATGCCCTAGTCGACGCCATTGTTGATCATTATTTTCTTATTTTGGAAAAGTTCGGAGAACATATCGAAACGATTGAAGAGCAGCTTATCGTTAATCCGGGCCCCGCGATAATGCAGAAAATCTATCACTTGAAACGGGAGCTCATATTTTTACGCAAGTCGGTATGGCCGCTGCGGGAAGTGATCAGCGGGTTGGAGCGTTGCGAGTCGGGCATTATCAAAAAAACAACGCGTACCTACCTGCGCGACGTGTACGCGCATACGATTCAGGTTATTGATACAATTGAAACATTTCGCGACATGGTCTCCGGGATGCTCGACCTCTACCTTTCCAGTATCAGCAATAAGATGAATGAAATCATGAAAGTATTGACTACGTTTGCTTCGATTTTTATTCCGTTGACGTTTATGGCCGGGGTGTATGGAATGAATTTCAAATATATGCCGGAATTGGAGTGGCGCTGGGGGTATTACGCCGTTTTGGCCGCCATGGTTTTTGTCGGCGGAGGGCTTTTTTTCTATTTTAAAAAAAGAAAGTGGCTGTAACGATTGTTGCCCGGTACTGTTTTTCTGCTTTTAAAATCAAATAAAATGATGTACAATACCTTTAAAGTAAGCAATGGTAAGAAGGGAGGCGTTCATGCGCTATGTTAAAGCGTTTCTTGTGGTGGTGCTGGTATGTTCTCTGGTTGTGCCGGGATATGCCGCGAACAAAGTGAAAACGTCACAAGAAATAAAAGCGATTGCCGATCCTATTCTGGACAATATCCTGGATGGGTTTAGATTAGACGAGTATCTCCGCTATTCCCGTGATTTTGATCCGGCGTTGAAAGTTGTCGGAGCCCGGACGCAATTTTTTAAAGTAAGCCGCTATATGCAGCGGGTGTTGGGCGGATATGTCTCCCGGGAATATATGGGCACGCTGCGTAAAGGCGATGTGGTGGTTGTGCTTTGGAAGGGAACGTTCGATAAGACCTCCGATAATGTTCTGATTAAGCTGGTGCTTTCCGAAAAAAAGAACCGTTATCGCGTTACCGGATTGTGGTTGCAGTAAGAAAGCCGGATTATTTTTGTTGACACAAGCGGCCGAAATAGAATTACTTCGGCCGCTTGTTTCCTTTTGTCCGCGGGGTGGGGGTGCGAACAAAAGGAGGGGTAACCTTCAAGAAGTTCTTTTCTCTCATTTAACCGTATTTTAGATGTTTATGGCGGCAAAAAGTTGCATGGATAGTGAAAATGAAAGCCGGTCTCCGGGAATCTAATTCCATTGAGAAAAGCCGGGGTTACTGTTATAATATGATTATAATATAAGAAAGAGGGGTTTTGATTATGGCAATACGGCCGATTCTGGCTTATCCGGACGCCGCGCCGATTCTTACTGCGGTATCGTCCGCGGTTGCCTTAAATGATGCGCAGTTGGCGGAGATCGTATGCGATCTCGAGGATACCTTGCTGGCGACCCCCAACGGCGTGGGGCTGGCGGCGCCGCAGATCGGGTATCTTAAACGGGTTTTTGTCCTGAAAAAGCATTATATCCTGCACGACCTGGTAAAGGATTCGTTTTGTGCGGCTTTCCCGGGTGAGATTATTCCGTTCATCAATCCGAAAATTATAACCGCTAAAGGATCGGTACATGAAGAGGAAGGCTGTTTGAGCGTGCCGAATACCTATATCCCGATCCAACGGGCGCGGGTAGTCAAACTTCGCGCGGTTACTCCTGCCGGCGATCAGATTTATGAGCGTTTTGAAGGATTGGCCGCGCGGGCGGTCCAGCAGGAAATCGACCACCTGAATGGTATTCTGATCATTGCCCATCAGCAAAAAGGGGGTAAGGCATGAACCTGAGCGATTATTTTATTTCCGTAGCGGGTATGGGGATTTTGGCAACCGCCGATAAACATGGCATTGTCGATGCCGCGGTGTATGCGCGGCCGCATTTCCTTGACGAGCAAACTGTGGCGTTTATCATGGCCGATAAATTGAGCCATAAAAATGTACGCGAAAATCCGAATGCCGTGTATTTATTCAAGGAGAACGGAGACGGGTATCAGGGGAAACGTCTGTCTTTGTCCAAAATCGAGGAATCGACCGATAAAGCCCTGATCGATATAATGCGCCGCAGTGAGCATTGTTGGCCGGAGACGACGGCGTGCGATACCGAACAGCGCTTTTTGGTGGTGTTCCGGATCTGCGCGGTGCGGCCTTTGGTCGGCAGCGGTGGAGAGTGAATGGGCCGAGGTCCCGGAATGAGGTTTTATGGCTACTCCCTATGATTTTGAACAAATTTTCAAAGAGTATCACAATAAAATTTACCGCCTGGCTTTGAGTATTACCCATAATGAAAAAGACGCGGAAGATATTGTTCAAAATACCTTTATAAAAATACTCCGGAAAATCGGGCAGTTTGAGAATCGTTCCAAGCTGTCGACCTGGATCTATAAGATCGCTTATAATGAAGCTTTGATGGTAGTGCGTAAGAAGCGCCGGACTCTTACCCTGACCGATTCGATGGATTATTATGCCGATGTTGTTCCCTCCGGGCTTGTCATTAATTGGCCGAAGATTCCGGATCAGGAATTGCTTGACGCGGAAATGATGCGCCGGCTGGAAAAAGTGATCCGGCGGTTACCGATACAATACCGCATGCCGCTGTTACTGCAGCGTATCGAAGGCGAGTCTTTAAAGACTACGGCCGATATCCTGGGGTTAAAGCTGAATTCCCTGAAAACCCGGCTGCATCGCGCGCATCTTTATATCAAAAACGAGATGGATGCCTACCGTAAAGACCGTGAACCGCCGCAGAACGCTACGGTGCCGGAAGATAAGCTCTGTCCGGTTATTACCCGGTTTCTGTACGATTACGCCGAGGGGATGCTCGCGTCCGGGAAAAAGAACGAGTTCGACCGGCACGTCAAAGAATGTTCTCCCTGCCGGGTTTTTCTTGCCGCGTATCTGAAGGCGATCAAAATCACGAAGGCCTTGCAGTGTAACGATATCCCGGTTGATTTGCGCGAAAAAATAAAAACCTTTGTACGGTGCGTTCGCGCCGGCAAAGACACGGAAACGGAAAAAATATTTAATACTTGAAGCTGAACGGATCTTGTTATATAGTAAAAGCAATAAAAAAGACGGGTGATTATGGATCAACGAAGAAAATTTGTGCGTTTAATGACCAATGGCGAAGTGACTTACTTTGTCCAGGGCTCCGGGGTTAAACCCGAACAGGGGGCGGTCCAGGATCTGAGTATTTCCGGGATCCGGATGGTGAATGCCCGGGAACTGAAAAAAGACGCTGCGTTGGAACTTACTTTGCAGATACCCGGTATTAACGCCACGATTAAGGCCCAAGGCCGGGTAACCTGGCAGCGCCGTATTACCATGCAGCAATTTGACACCGGCGTTGAGTTTACGAAGATTGAATCCGCGGTACAGGAGACTCTCAGCGCATTCATCAAAGACAATACCGGCATGATCGAAGACCGCCGCGCGTATGTCCGGTTTCAACTGCGGACGGTGGTGACCTACCGGCTTGAATCCGAACCATCGGTCGACCGTTCTTGCGAAAGCCTTGATGTGAGCTCATCCGGGCTCAAATTGTATATGAAGGAGAAGCTGGAAAAGGGTACTCGTCTACAGGTGTTATTTAATCTTCCCGAGCCATGGGGAAATGTTTTTGCCAAGTGTACCGTGGTGGCCTGGTCCCGGCAGGAAGATAAAAACATGTTCGAGACCGGGGTTGAATTTATCGAAATCGGAACCGATGCCCGGGATAAAATCAGCAGTTACATAAGGAAATCGCTCGGCATCGTTGATTAATCGGTCTGCTATCCGTATCCTTGTTTTCCCCTGCCTTTATATTGATAACACTTAGAACTATTCGGGGTCCGAATAAAGGGAACAACAGCATATGCTGACAAAAATAGCGCTGGTAGCAGCAGTTATATTGCCGTTATGGAATATCCCCCTGATTATGAAAATAATCCGCCGCAAATCATCGAAGGATATCAGCCTGGCCTGGGCGCTTGGGGTGTGGGTATGCCTGCTGGCGATGTTCCCGGCCGGGATCGCTTCCAGTGATATTGTGTGGAAAACATTCAATATCGCGAATATCGTTTTATTTAGCGGAGTTGTGGTTACGACCCTCTTGTTTCGTGAAACCAAACAGTAGGCCTCTACATGGATTTTTTTGAGGTTATAAATAAAAGAGCCAGCGTCCGGGAGTATCAGGACCGCGCGATCGATGCCGGGATATTGAAAACGCTGGTGGATGCCGGCAGTCGCGCTCCGACGGCGAGGGGCGTGGAACCATGGGAATTCGTAGTGATTACCCGGCGGCAGACATTGAAGCAATTGGCGGAACTGGTTTCGCCCAACGGCGCTTTTATCGGCCGGGCAGCCGCGGCCATTGTCGTGTTTTCCCGGGACACGAAATATTTCCTGGAAGACGGGTGCGCGGCAACCGAGAATATCCTGCTCGCGGCGGCGGCCCAGGGACTGGGAGGCTGCTGGATAGCCGGGGATAAAAAACCTTATGCCGGGGCGGTTGGGGAATTGCTGCGGGTGCCGGCGGGAATGAAGCTGGTGAGCATTATTTCTCTGGGCTGGCCGGATACCGATGCGGTACAGAAGAAAAACCGTTCCGGAGAAGACGTGTTGCATTGGGAACAATTTTAATCGGAACCCGCGCTAAAGCGGGTTTTGATTATCCGCCGACGCTTTAATGGCGGATATATAAAACGGCATGGGGACGTGAAAAAGCGGCTGGAATTAATGGCCCCACGGCGAGTCCGGCGCGGTTTCGCCTTAAGTTGAACCTTTCGCGGGCAAACACCGGTCGAAAAGGAGGAATGTTGATGGATAATGGTATTGTAAAATTATTGGTAATTATTTGGACCGCGGTCGGGTTGGGGCTGGCTTGTTATCTGGTATATTTTCCGATTTTTATGAAAAAAAGTATTGCCGAACTTGTCGACCTGCTCAAGCGCATTGCCGCGGCAGTGGAGAATAAACCGCGCAAGAACGAGTAGAGGATTAGGCCGGTGCGACGTGCGGGGATCTTCCCGGGCTGATGGGCTGAGTGCGCGTTGCCTGAAGAGTGAAAGAGAGGGATCCAGTGGAAGAGAGAAGGAAGTTTGTCCGGGTACGGGGGTTGCAGGAAGTGCGCTATAAGCTTAAAACCAGCGGCGGGGTTCCGCGTCCCGTCGCGGTGAAGGACCTTAGCCTGGTCGGGATTAATTTATATATGGAGGAGAAACTGGACAAAAATACGATGCTGGAATTGCGGCTTGATCTTCCCGACGGGGGCCAGCCGGTTTTTGTCGACGGAGAAATAATCTGGCAGATTCCCAGTCATAATGACCGTTTTGCCACCGGGGTACGGTTTGTGCCTTTGGACGGCGGTACGCGTGACCGGCTTTCAAAATTTATTCTTGACTGCGCGAAGCGTGTCGATGAAAACCGCGAGTTCGTTCGCTGTAAGCTGGAGGTGGATATCGTTTATAGTTTATCGGACAACCCGCATAAAAAGTTTAAAGGCAGAACGATGGATATCAGCCGGGCCGGCATGAAGCTGCAGCCGGGAGAGCCCCTGGAGAATAATACCCGTTTGCACTTAGCCTTCACTCTGCAGCACGATATCGATATTATCGAGATCGACGCCAAAATCGTCTGGGCGCGAACCGATCCCGATACCGGATTGCATGAGGCCGGGATTATTTTTACGAAGGTCGAAGATGAGAACCGGAGCAAGATCGACCGGTATATCGAGCGTTATTGTAAATCAAGGCAAGGGAGAGAAAACTGATGCGGACGATTTTTTTTGCGGTATGTATAATGATGCTTTGTCCCGGATTACTTTTTGCCGGGCAACCCGGGGAAAGGAAAACTATGGTTGTATTGGAGACGACACAGGGAAACATTGAAGTGGCATTAATGGATGATGTGGCGCCGAAGACATGCGAAAATTTTATCAAGCTGGTCGAGAAAGGGTATTATGACGGCATTATTTTTCACCGGGTTATCGAAAATTTCATGATTCAGGGCGGAGATCCGACCGGTACCGGCCGCGGCGGCCAATCGGTCTGGGGAAAACCGTTCGGGGATGAAGTGCGCAAGGATGTCGGGTTTGACCGCAAAGGGATTCTGGCTATGGCTAATGCCGGTCCGAATACCAACGGCAGCCAGTTTTTTATTACCACCAAAGCTACGCCGTGGTTGAACATGAAGCATACTATTTTCGGCGAAGTGGTTTCCGGGTACGATACGGTCGAAAAAATAGAAAAAACACCGACCGGGCCGGCGGATAAGCCGGTGGCGGACCAGAAAATTATCCGCGCTTATGTGAAAAAATAAACGGTGATTATCCGGGGGCTGAGGTTATGGGGTCGGAACGACGGTTGAATAAACGGGTGAACCGGGAAATCCCGATGACCTTTATCCTTATCGATAAAGTTAAGCCGGGGATCCTGGATGCTCCGGATGCGCTTAAAATACGCGAAGGCCTGCTGGTCGATTTTTCGGCCGCCGGAGTGAGTATGCGGACCACGGAGCTGGTTGATTCCTGGACTCCTTTTTTTCGTTCCGAAGACCTGCTGGTCGGAATCCAGTTTAAATTTCCGTTTGAGCCCAGGCCGGTATGCGCGGTTACGCAGGTGATGTGGGTTAAGAAAATACCGCCGCAGAAAAAATATTATCTGCTGGGGCTTAAATTTACCCTGATCAATAATCTCGACCTGTTCAAGGTGAGAAAATATATTATCGGTGCCAGTATCAAACAAAAACAATAACGCATTGCCGGTGGATGCTGCGGGAGGGGAGCGTGTCCTTTGCCGCAGTTTTTTTGCGGGAGCAATGCCGCGGCAAGAGGGGAAGTTTTGTGTGCAATGGGCAATGGGTATAAGGCAGCGCTGAATGCAAAATTGTTGTTTATTTTCGATTTGGACGGGACGCTGGTCGATGCTTACACGGCGATTGAAAAGAGTCTTAATTTCACCCGGGCCCGTTTCGGTTACGATCCGGTCCCGCTGAAAACGGCCAAAAAAAGCGTCGGCAACGGCGATCGGAATTTCGTCGCCTGTTTTTTCCCGGACCGCGAGGTCGATGCCGCGCTGGCCATGTACCGGGACCACCATAAACTGGCCTTGCCTCGGTATGCCCGGCTCAAGCCGTACGCGCGCATGCTTTTGTCCCGGCTGCGGCGGGCCGAGAAACGGGCGGCAATCGCATCGAATCGGCCGTCTCCTTATACGAAAATTATTGTGCAAAGCCTGGATATCGCCAAGTATTTCGATTGCGTGCTCTGCGCCGATGAGGTGCAAAGCCTTAAACCCGATCCGAAGATTTTGCGGGAAGTATTGCGGCGCTGTGACCGGACTAAAGAACAGTCGGTATATGTCGGAGACATGGATGTCGATATGGAAACAGCACAGCGGGCGGGTATGGATGCGGTGTTCGTGACCGGAGGATCGAGCACGATCGCGGCGGTGAAGCAATACCGCCGCAAACAAGTAGCGCGTTCGTTGCGGGATATTATTACCCGTTTATAACCAACCGGAGGGACCGGATCCGATGAGAATTGTGCGTTATCTGCGGCAGCGGCAGGCTTGCTGGGGAATCGTTGAAGGGAACAGCGTATCCGCGCTCTGCGGGGATCCGTATGCGCGCGTGAAACGCGGCGCCGGTACAATGCCGTTGGCGTCGGCCCGTTTATTGCCGCCGGCGGCACCCGGGAAAATTATTTTAGCCGGGCTCAATTATAAGGACCATGCCCGGGAATTGGGAATGCCGATCCCCCGGGAGCCGGTTATTTTTTTAAAACCGCCGACCGCTTTGCTCGCGCATGAGGCGAATATCGTTTATCCGGCCGGGGTCAAGCGCGTTGATTATGAAGCGGAATTAGCCCTGGTCATCGGAAAGCCGGGCCGTAATATACGGAAAAAGGATGTTTCGAAGCATATCTTCGGCTATACCTGTCTTAATGACGTAACCGCGCGTGACCTGCAGAAAAAAGACGGGCAGTGGACCCGGGCGAAATCATTCGATACATTCTGTCCGGTCGGCCCGTGGATCGAAACGGAATTTAATCCGGATCAGGCCGTGATCCGGTCTTTTCTCAACGGTAAGCAGAAGCAATGTTCAACCGCCGCGCAGTTTATTTTTTCCGTCACGTTTTTGGTTTCCTGGATATCCCGGGTCATGACCTTACTGCCGGGAGATATTATTTCCACCGGTACCCCTCCCGGGGTGGGTAAGCTGAAACCCGGGGATACGGTCGCGGTCGCGATCGATGGGATCGGGGTATTGCGTAACCGGGTGAGCGCCGCCCCGTTTCGCTGATGTCCGGTTTAAGGTGATGAGCAGTCGGCTGATACGCGGCATGAGAATTTATCGATGAATACTTCTCAGGAAATTTCCCGGAAAACATTGCGGCAATCGCTGTGGCATGGTGTTTTTTCCAGCGCGGTAACCGGTTTTACCCAGGATTGTTTTACTCCGTTTGTGCTTTTGCTCGGGGGTACGGCGCGGCATGTCGGGGCGCTTAATGCCGTTCCGAATCTTTTTGCCGCGTTGGTTCAAATCAAGACTGCCGACATTACCGCCCATCTTCGCTCGCGGAAAAAAATACTGGGCATAGCGTTGTTTCTGCAGGGCCTGACCCTGCTGCTTATGGCCGGGGCGGCGTTGAACGCGCATGTATCGGTATGGATGTTTATCGCTTTGGCCACCCTGTTTACCGGCTGCGGGGCGGTGATGGTGCCGGTATTGGGGAGTTTTCTCTCTGATTTAGTGGAGCAGTCTAAACGGGGCGAGTACTTTGGATGGCGGAACAAAGTGCTGGGGTTTGTGATCATCGGTACTTCGCTGATTGCCGGCGCTATCCTGACTTTAATGAAGCAGCGCAGTCATTGGGGGTTTGCGGCGGTTTTCGCCGGTGCGTTTGTCTGGCGGGTCGTTTCCGGAGTTTTTATCAGGGGCATGCATGAACCGTCCCTGCGGCATGACCGGGATAATTCGTTCACGTTGTTCCAGTTTTTGCGGCGGCTGAAGGAGAGTAATTTCGCCAAGTTTGTGCTGTTTGTGGCGCTGATGAATTTCACGGTGAATCTCGCGTCTCCGTTTTTTGCCGTGCTGATGCTGCGCGATCTCCATTTCAGCTATTTTTTATATGTGGTTATAACCGTAACCGCCACGTTTACGATCTACTGCACCATGGAACGCTGGGGACGGCATGCCGATAAAGTGGGCAATCTCAAAATCATTAAATTTACCGCGCCGTTGATTGGATTTATTCCGCTGCTTTGGCTGATTAACCGTCATCCGCTGTTTTTATTCGCCGCCCAGATCTTTTCCGGGTTTGTCTGGGCGGGATTTAATCTGTGTACCGCCAACTTTATTTATGACGCGGTAATGCCGGAAAAACGCACCCGCTGTATCGCTTATTTTAATGTTTTTAACGGGCTGGCCCTGGCGGCCGGGGCTATTTTGGGCGGGTTAGTCCTGCCGCATTTGCCGGAAGTTTACGGCAACAGGATCCTGACCCTGCTGATTATATCGTCGATGGTCAGGATCGTTGTCGGGACTATTGTACCGTTATGGCTTAAAGAAGTGCGTACGGTAACGGAGATTAATAATAACGAACTTTTTTTCAGCATGATCGGGATCCGCGCTATGGTCGACATGGACCGGAAAACCATCCGGTTCTGAGCCGGGTGCGTTGACAGTGACCATAGGCAGCGGTATACTGGGTGTGCCCCATGGATGGAAAGGCCTCCCGGGGGTATTTTTTTCGGAGCAATGATAATTAGGAGGGATATATGTTGAAAAAGGTTGTCGCCGCGGTTTTTATTATTCTTGTCGTTGTGATCGTTGCCCTGGTGGCGGGGAGAAATTTCGTTGTCAAAGCCGCAGTTACCTCCGGAGTAAAGGCGGTTACCGGATTAACGTTGAATATCGACAGCGTGAATATCGGCATCGGCAAAACCCTGTTGGGGATTACCGGGGTAACTTTATATAATCCGCCGGGGTTTACCGATAAAGTTATGGTTGATGTCCCGGAAATATATGTCGATTACGACGCCGGGGCGTTGTTGAAAAAAAAGATCCATCTTGAAGAAGTGCGTTTGAATATCAAAGAGTTCGTGGTGGTGCGGAACGCGGAGGGGGTGTTGAATCTGGATTCGCTTAAGCCGGTGCAAACCGCGCAGCCGAAACCGGCAGCGGCAAAACCGGATTCGGGAAAGACGGAACCGGCCCCGCAGATAAACATCGATGTGCTGCGCCTGAAAATAGGCACGGTAGTGTACAAAGATTACAGTCAGGGGGCCACGCCGAAAACCCGGGAATTTAAAATAAACATCGACGAAACCTACGAGCATATTACCGATCCGCAGGCTTTGGCGCGGTTGATTGTCGTGAAAGCATTGAAGAATACAACCATTGCCGGACTGGTTAATTTTGACGTAAAATCTCTGGCGGAAAGTTTGAAAGGGTCGGTCGGCGGTATCGAAGGCACGGCACTGGAAACGACCGATGCGGTGACCGGTGCGCTTAAAAAATTATTGCCGTTCGGCAAGAAACAATAACCCGGGGGGATTCATGGTTGCTAAAATCATCGCGTTTTTTAAAACCGATATATGGCGGATCCGGCTGCGGACCCTGTCCCGGACTCAAGCCCTGCTCCTTAAACCCCTGATGATTATTTTGCTGTCGCTGCGCAGTTTTGACGAAGATAAATGCCAGTTGCGGGCCTCGGCCCTGACTTATTATTCACTGCTTTCTATCGTTCCGATCGTGGCCATGGCCTTCGGTATTGCCAAAGGGTTCGGGTTCGAAGCTATTCTTCAAAATGTTCTGCTGGAAAAATTTCCCGGCCAGGAACAGGTCATTACCCAGGTTATCGGATTCGCCCACGCGCTGCTGGAGAACACCAAAGGCGGAATGATCGCCGGGATCGGAGTCGCGGTGTTATTCTGGACGGTGATTAAGGTTTTAGGCAATATCGAGCAATCGTTTAACGATATCTGGGGGATCATCAAGGCGCGCAGTATCGGCCGGAAGTTCAGCGATTATCTTTCGATGATGCTGATCTGTCCGGTGCTGTTCATTATCGCCAGCGGGGTTACGGTCATGATCACTAGTCGGCTGACCTCGATCGTGGAAAAAATCGCGCTGCTCGGCGGTATGAGTTCGATGATTATAATGTCGCTGCAGATTCTTCCGTTTGTGGTGATGTGGGTACTGTTTTCTTTTCTGTATGTTTTTATGCCGAACACCAAAGTGTATTTAAAATCCGGTATTGTCGGGGGCATTATCGCGGGGACGTTATATCAGGCGGTGCAATGGGCATATATCGCGTTTCAGGTCGGAGTGGCGAAATACAATGCGATATACGGCAGTTTTGCCGCGCTGCCGTTATTTTTGGCCTGGCTGCAGATAAGCTGGCTGATCGTCCTTTTCGGCGCGGAAATATCGTTTGTCCGGCAAAATCTGGAAAATTATGAATTTGAGCCGGACTGCCTGCGGGTGAGCCCCTGGTTTAAGAAACTGCTTACCGTGCGCATTACCCAGGTTATCGTTAAAAATTTCGCCGCCGGGGTCGCTCCTTGGACCGCGACCCGGATTTCCCATGAACTGGAAATTCCGATCCGTCTGGTGCGGCAGATACTTTATGAACTGGTGGAAGCCGGGATTATTTTGGAAACAAAAGAATCCGGCGGGGACGGTACGGGGTATCAGCCGGCACGCAGCAGCGAGAACGTCACCATCCAGGATATTCTTGAAACGATGGAGCGGCACGGTATTGATACCATTCCGGTGCGCCAGTCGGAAGAGTTGAAAAAAATTTCGTCGGCATTGGAAACTTTTGCCGTAGCGGGAAAAAAATCTCCGGCCAATGCGCGTTTAACCGATATCCCGTAACTTTCGATAAGCCGTACCGGCAAGGAAAACTCGGCGAGGAGGGCAATATGGAATATTTCGAAAAAAGGTTCAGGGCGTTGCTGCAAAAAAAATTCACCCGGAATCAGTTTGTCCGGTCCGGGCTGTGGGGAACGGTCGCGTTGAGCTGCGGCGCGGTTTTTTTAAAACTTGCTTCGGCGTTTGCGCAGCCGGAGAACGCCTCCGGACGGCCTAAAAAGGGGATTAAAGGCGACTGTGACCTGGCGGTCAGCCAAGGGGATAATCCGTATCAGACCACTGTGAAAGCGATCGAAGCGCTCGGCGGCATGTCCCGGTTTGTCGCCAAGGGCAGCGTGGTCCTGATCAAGCCGAATATCGGCTGGGACCGGACCCCGGAACAGGCGGGAAATACCAATCCCGAGGTGGTCGCGGCTTTGATCGATCTTTGCAAACAGGCCGGGGCCAAGCGGGTGAATGTATTCGACAGTTCCTGTAATGAAGCCCGGCGTTGTTACGCCGCCAGCGGTATCCAGCGCGCGGCAGAGGAGCATGGAGCGAATATTTTCTATCCCAGCAGCTGGAATGTAGTGCAGGCGAAATTCTCTCAGCGCAGTGCTATGGAAAACTGGCCGATCTTCCGGGAGGCCCTGGAATGCGATACGTTCATTAACGTGCCGATCCTGAAACATCACGGTTTGACCCGGCTGACGCTTTCGATGAAGAACCTGATGGGGGTCTGCGGCGGAAACCGCGGCCAGATTCATTTCGATATCGGGAAAAAGCTGGTGGATTTAACCGGTTTTATTAATCCGGATTTAACGGTCATCGACGCGATGCGGGTATTGACCCGGCATGGCCCGCAGGGAGGCAGTCTGGATGACGTCGTCGCTATGAATACCGTGATTGCCGGGACCGACCCGACGTTGTGCGACAGTTATGCTTGTACCCTGATGCGCGAGGATCCCCTGGCCATTCCTTATATTCAGGAAGCCGTACGGCGCGGTTTCGGCAGTGCCGATATTGCCAAGGCAACGATAACCCGGGTGTAATCGAATGATCAGGAAATTGCCCCTAATCCGCAGAATTTCCCAAATACTTTTTTGGGGTCTGTTTGTCGCCACGCTATGGTTTACCACCTACCCGATGACGGGGAAACTTTCTCCGGAAGTGTTTTTTATTACTAATCCGCTGGTAATGGTGCTGACTGCGATGAGCGAACGTTTTGTCCTGCCGGGGCTATGGTTTGCCGGGGCAATGCTGGCGCTGACCTTGGTGCTGGGACGATTTTTTTGCGGCTGGATATGCCCTCTGGGCGCGATGATTGATTTTACCGCCTGGCTGAAACGGTTTTCTCCGGGCGGGAAAAGAATATTGCTGAAAAAATCCCGGGCGGTAAAATTTTTTATTTTAGGCGTCGTCGTCGCGCTCGCCTGCCTGGGGATTCAGGACGCCTGGGTGCTCGATCCTCTGGGCATGATTGCCCGGTTCGTATCGTTGAATTTTATCCCGTTCGTTACCCGCGTAATTGACGGGGTGTTTGTTTTTATGCTGACGGTAACGCATCGCTATGAACCGCTGTTCGACCTGTACCGTTTTCTAAAAGCGTCGGTTTTGGGCGTGAAAGTTTCCTACTTTTCCCATTCCGGAATTATTTTGCTGTTGTTTGCCGTTGCCTGCGGAATAAGCTGGATAGCGCAGCGTTTTTGGTGCCGCGCGCTGTGCCCCCTGGGAGCGTTGTATGCGGTTGTCGCCCGCTGGGCCTGGCTGCGCCGGGTGGTGCCGGAATGTTCCCGCTGCGGCAACTGCGCCGCCCGCTGCCGGATGGGGGCGATCAATGCCGATATGAGTTACGAAAAGCATGAATGTATTTTATGTCTGGATTGCCTGTACGATTGTCCGCAGAGG
>JAQULA010000005.1:2474-21449 GCA_028718845.1 Candidatus Omnitrophota bacterium | reverse complement strand
CGTGGCCCTGACGCAGCGGGAACGCGCGGATTTGCTGCGTTACGCAGCCGTGCCGGAAAGAAAAATCACGGTTATTCATACTGCCGTGGAACCGATCCAACTGCCGATGGATAAACCCGAATGTGAATGGCTGCGCCGGGAATGCGGGTTGCCGCCGGAGGCAAAGGTCGTGGGTATGATTGCCCGGCTGGAACCGATTAAAGGCGTCGGCTATTTTACCCAGGCCGCGATACAGGTGTCCGCGGTGTTTCCGGATGCGGTATTTTTGATCGTGGGTGAAGGCAGTCAGCGGCCGGAACTGGAAGCGGCGGTGCGTAAGGAAAATCTGCAGCAGCGGATTATTTTTCTCGGCTGGCGTGAAAACGCCGCAAGGCTGATAGCGATTATGGACGTGCTGGTATTGGCGTCGTTGAATGAGGCCGTCGGTTTAGTGCTGCTGGAAGCCCAGGCCGGCGGGATTCCGGTGGTGGCGACAAACGTCGGCGGAATCCCCGAGGTTGTGCTGGATGGTACTACCGGGATTATCGTCGAACCGAAAAATTCGGTGGCCCTGGCCCTGGCGATTACGGCCCTGCTGTCGGATGAGTTAAAGCGCAAGTCGATGGGGGAAGCCGGACGGCGGTTTGTGCAGGACAAATATTCGGCGCAGGATTTGGTCGGAAAACTTTCTTTGATCTATGAAAAATTATTGGCGTAGCCATCCCGGTAAACGAATAATGCTGTTGATAAGCGCGGCGGTTGCCTGTGCGGTTTTTGCGCCGGCGACGGCGAGCGCTGAACAAAAACTGCGGCAGATACCGGTGCTGGTGCATATCAGTTCGACGATCAGTGACGGAAAATATTCGTTGCGGGAAATTACTTCGATCGCGCAAAAAAACGGGTTCGATGCGGTTATTGTTACCGACCGCGATTATATGCGCTGGGAATATGGGGTCTGGCCCCTGCGCAATATTATCAAGAAAACGGTTGAAAATAATTCCATCCATACCTTCGGCCTGCGAAAATATTTCGATGCAGCGGCCGCTGCGCAGGCGGAGAATCCGGAAGTAATCCTGATTCCCGGGATGGAGATAACGCCGTTTTATTATTGGAGCGGAAGTTTTTTAAAAGGGACTTTGGCCCTGTATAGTGCGCACAAACATATGCTGGTTATCGGACTGCAGAATATGCGCGATGTCGCGGGCCTGCCGGTAACGGCAAACCGTTTCAGCGAGTATCGGCCGTTCCGATTCATCGACACCTGGCGGTTATGGCCGGTTGTTTTATTCCTGGCCGGGATAATTTTGCTGAAAGGGAAAAAGCGTTTGGCGTACCGGAATTCATTGGAACGCGATGCCGCGCGCGGAAAATTCCGGCTGGGGGCATGCTGTGTGATAATCGGGACATTATTCAGCGTTAATGATTATCCCTTCCGGGAAGCATTATTCGATCAATATCATGGAGACCGGGGGGAGGCCCCGTACCAGGCTTTAATTGATTATGTCGATGCTCGGAACGGATTGGTGTTTTGGGCTCATCCCGAAGCGGAAAACAGTTCTTCCGTCGGCCGCACGGCGGTGGTTACGCGGCCGCATGTGCAGGATGTTGTGACTACGCGTAATTACAGCGGATTTTGTGTCTGGTATGAGGGGTACTCGGTTATCGGCAAACCCGGGGGGGTATGGGATAATTTGCTCAATGAGTACCGGGAAGGGAAGCGAACCCGCCCGGTATGGGCTATTGCGGGATTGGCATTTGACTATTACGGTGATTTGAATAAGCTTTGCAATGATCTGCGTGTGGTCGCTTTGGCTCGCGCGAACACGCAAGCCGATATTATCGACGCTTTACGGCAGGGAAGGGTTTATGTCATGAGGGGTAATGCTTCCCGGTCATTTGTTTTGGACAATTTTATTGTGGGGAATGAAACTAACGATGCCGTGATGGGGGAAACCCTGGCTCTCGGGACCGAACATCCGACAATTACGATTCAGGGGCATTTCTCGGAACCGGTTGCTTCGTTTCCGGTTACCCTGCGGTTATTGCGGAACGGAAAAATCATCAAAACATTTGAGAGGGTTAGTCCGGTTGCGATAGAATATGCGGATAAAGATTATCCCGGGGGTAAAACATACTATCGGCTTGAAATCACGGCTCCGGGGCTGCAGTTAATTACTAATCCTATATTTGTGAAAAAGTAGAGGTTAAAGCGTGATAATATCAGTACATCAACCGCAATATCTTCCTTGGCTGGGCTATTTCCATAAGATCGATAAAAGTGATTGCTTTGTTTTTCTCGATACAGTACAATATAAAACCAGGGAGTTTATCAACCGGAATAAGATTCGCACGCGTGATTCCTGGATATGGCTGACGGTGCCGGTAAAAACAAGCACGGGGTCACGCCAGAAAATGTCCGATGTGCTTGTCGATAATGAGCAAAACTGGGCGCAGGAACATAAGCGCAGCCTGGAAGTGTGGTATGCCGGCGCGCCGTTTTTTAATAATTATTTTCCTTTTTTTGAGACGCTGTACGCTCAGCCATGGGATCGTCTGATCGATCTTAATGTGGCCATAATCCGCTATGTATTGCAGCAGCTGGGTGTCGATACTCCGATATATTTTGAATCGGAGCTGGGGACAACGGAGAAAAGTACGGCTCGGATAATCGAGATCTGCCGCAAACTTAATGCCGATACTTATCTTTCCGGAACCGGGGGCAAACAGTATTTGCAGGAAGAGTTATTTAAAGAAGCGGGAATGCGATTGAGGTATCAGGAGTTTCACCATCCGCAGTACCGGCAAAAGACGGCGAGCAGCGTTGAGCGATTCGAGCCGTGCATGTCGATTGTGGATTTGCTGTTTAATGAAGGACCGCGCAGTATTGATGTTTTGCGTCAAGCGTAACAGAACCAGGGAAGGTTATGTACGAAGCTTATTGGGGGTTTACCGAAAAGCCGTTTGAAAACACGCCTGACCCGCGATTTTTGTATCATTCTCCGCAGCATGAAGAAGGGTTATCGCGGCTGCTTTATGTTGTCAGTGAAGGAAAAGGCGCCGGCCTGCTTACCGGCGTGTTCGGCTGCGGCAAAACACTGCTGGGCCGGACCTTATTCAAAGAGCTTGACCGCGATATCTACAAAACCGCGTTTATCGCCAATCCGTTTTTAACCTACACCGAATTATTAATGCATATTGCCTATAATCTGGGAGCGCGTGATCTTCCCCAGAACAAACAGGATGTGCTGGTTAACGTCATTCTGGAACGTTTGGGCGAGATCCTGGAAAACAACCTGCGTGACGGTAAGAAAACCGTGGTCGTGATTGACGAGGCGCATGTGATTGTCGACCGCAATGTTTGGGAAGAACTCCGTCTGCTGTTGAATTTTCAGCGGGATAATCAGTTCATGCTGACTTTATTGATCCTCGGACAACCGGAATTAAGGGAAATAATCGAATCCAATAAGCAGTTCTCTCAACGGCTTGCCGTAAAATTCCATCTCGGGCCTTTAAACGAAAAAGAAACTGAAGAATATATCCGCCATCGCCTTAATGTCGCCGGCAGAAGCGACCCCTTGTTCGCTCCGGGGATAGCCGCGTTGATCTTTAAAAAAAGCGGCGGGATCCCCCGGCGCATAAACCATATTTGTGATTTAGCGCTGTTCGCCGGGTTCGGTAAAAATGCCGTGCTTATCGACGAGCAGATAATAAACGAGGTAAGCTTTGACCGGGAGGATAATCAGTGATTTCGTCCGGGCAATGCCCGATAGGCAAGGCAATGAAAATTATTGAGAGGAGGTTGAACCGATGAATGTTCTGGCAGTGGGAGCGCATCCGGATGATATCGAAATCGGCTGCGGAGGAACGCTTCTAAAGTACGCGCGAATGGGGCATAATATTTTTTTGCTGGTAATGACCTATGGCGAAGTCGGCGGCGGTCCGCAGACGCGCAAGCATGAGCAGGAGCTTGCCTCTGAGTTTATCGGCGCTAAGGAATTATTCTGGGGCGATTTTAAGGATACGGCCTTGCCGGATGACCGTCAGTTGATTACCGCTATTGAAGCGGTAATCCAAAAGACCCAGCCGCAGCTGGTATTGTGCAATTGCCGCATGGATGTGCATCAGGACCACCGCAAACTGGCCCAGGCCTGCCTGTCCGCGACGCGCTATATTAAAGAAGTGCTTTATTATGAAGTCCCGACTACTCAGGGGTTTGAGCCGCAGGTGTTTGTGGATATCGGCGATGTTCTGGAGAAGAAACTGGAATTGCTGCGTATCCATCAGTCGCAGGTTAACCGTACCCGGGTAGAAGACCTTTCCATTCTTGAGATTGCCCAGTCCTGCGCCAATTTTCGTGGTTTTCAGGGCCGGGTAAAATATGCCGAAGGGTTTGCGCCGGTAAGAATTTTAAAAGATATTGTTTAAGCCAGTAAGTTTAGTCATGATAGGCATAATTGTTTAGTGTTGTAAAAAGTAAACAGGCAAAGGGTTGTGAAGTCCCGGTCACAAAGCTGGCGGGCTGGTGTACCGTTGGGAAAGATAACGTTTAACGACTAAAAGCGGGCGGCGAGAATCGAGCGGCAATAGTTAGTCGGCGGTAGGCAGCAACTATCCAGTTATAACTATTAGTAACCGTTATTAACCGTACATTGAGTTAGATTATGATGACATTAAGGGCATTTTTAATAGCGCTGACAGTTACTTTTTTCAGCACATTTTTATTCCGGGTGATGGCCCTGCGTTTGAATATCCTGGATATGCCGGATCCGCGCAAGATCCACAAAGATCCGATTCCTCTTTTAGGCGGGTTGGGAGTCTATAGCGGGATGGTGGTCGCTTTTTTATGCTATGCGAATAGTTTTTATTCCGTACTGCCGATTTTTGTCGGGGCAACGGTTATTCTGTATATGGGCGCGTATGACGATATTAAAGGCCTTCCCGCGCGCTTGCGGCTTTTGATCCAGCTTCTCACGGCGCTTATGGTAATCAGCCAGGGGATACGGGTGAGCTTTATGCCGGAAAACATCCTGGGTGATATCGCCGAAATTATCGTAACCGTGATCTGGATTGTCGGGGTTACCAACGCGTTTAATTATCTGGACGGGCTGGACGGCCTGGCCAGCGGATCAGCCGTGATCAATCTATTGTTCTTTTTGACTATTCTGTATCGTACCGGACAATATCCGTTGGGCTTGGCCATTGCCATGCTTGCCGGGGCCTGCACCGGTTTTTTACCGCATAATTTTTTCAAAAAACGTAAGATGTTTCTGGGGGACAGCGGAAGTATGTTCCTGGGTTTTATGCTGGCCTGCGTGGCTATTACCGGGGACTGGGCCAAGGATAATGTGGTTAAGCTGTCGATTCCCATCTTAATCCTGGGAGTGCCGATTTTCGATATGATTTTTACGACGATTATGCGAATTAAGGAAAAAAAAGTAACCAATATTATTGAATGGCTGCGCTATGGCGGCAAAGACCATTTCCATCATTACCTGGTCGATCTGGGGCTGGGGCAGCGGGGCGCGGTCTTCTTTATTTATTATCTGACCTTTTCTCTGGGCTTGGGCGCTTACATGGTAAGCAATGATATCGCCCTGGAAGGTCTGCTGACCGTGGTTCAGTCTTCGATAATTTTCGGAGTTATCGGTGTGCTGATCGTTCTGGGTAAACGCCAGCATCAGCTTTTGCATCACGATCCGCAAAAGCCAATGACAAATGACAAGTTATGATTGACAATTAAAAGTTCGCCGGAGAGAAGAAAGACACAAGAGCATAATAAGCTATTAATTTCTCGAGTTAACTTTTTACTTTTTTCTTATTTTGAGAACCATTAGCAACCAATAACTGAAATGAGGTGGTTTATGCGGAAAGCCGGACAGATTGCTTTAGTTGTGGCAGGTGTGAGTTTGCTGGTCGGAATTATTTCCCGGGCTTTGGTTATGCCGGTTCCTCCGGGGACATATGGGTTGGAGGCGAACGCGTTCTTGCGGTTTACCGATACCTGTTTATTGGCCGCAATCGTTTTTTTCTTGGCTGAAAAAAAATAAAAGGGCAAAAAATGCCGGAAATAAACTTTTATAAAGCATTGACGGGTGAGCTGCTCTGTGGTACACTTATATTAGCAGAAAAAGGCAAACTTCCGCCAGGCTGCGTGGCGGACTCGCTTTATTGCAAGGCGAGCGTGGTAACACGGGGGCGCAAAGCCGTGCGTCCGCCAAGCTGTGTGGCGGAAAGGCAGGTTGCCAAAGCTGATGTTACCCAGGTATTAGTTTGCCTGGGTTTTTTTTTGAAAACAGGCAAAAGTGCCAGGCATAAGGGATAAAATCAGGAAAAGTGCCAGGCATAATCAAGGATGAGGTATAGCAATGCCGCGATTGCCAAGAGTATATGTACAGGGTTCTTTATATTATATTACGTGCAGAGGGTTGCCGAGCCAAAATATTTTTCGTGAAAAAGAGGACTATGAAATGTATTTTAACCTGATGAAAAAATATAAAGAAGAACTCGGGTTCAAACTCTACGCGTACGCGTTAATGCCCAGCCATTTGCATTTACTGGTGGAGATGGACAGCACGACCAGTATTTCTACGATTATGCATAACCTCAATTCCAGTTACACCAAATATTTTAACAGCCGGTATCAGCACAAGGGGCATTTACTGCGGGAGCGGTTTAAAACGGCAATTATCGAAAAAGATCCGAAGTTGCTGTTAAAGCTTTCCGCGTATATTCATTTAAACTGCCGGCGGTTGAACCTGGCGGTGCAGGCGCAGACTTATCCCTACAGCAGTTATAGCCTGTATCTTGATTATAACCAGCAAAGCGACCGCGGATTAAATATTAAAAATGAGATCGCCGACATTGTCGGCGGGTTATTGGGCCAGAATTATGACGACTTTGCCGCTAAGCTTGAGCAGTCGGAAGAATATCAGCGTTTGCATAAGCAGCTGCAGCGCAATCGGGTGGCCGGCTCGGATGCGTTTATTGAAAAAGTAAAACGGGAAATAGAGAATCAAAGACAGCAAAATGAAGCAGTCGAGCCGCCGGGGTGGATGGGGCGGCCGCAGCGTTTAGTTGCGGGTACGGTAGTGTTGATTATTGCATTGACTGCCGCCGGGGTGTATATCTATTTTGACCTTAATCGCAAACCGCAATCAGCGGCAAATGTGCCGGTAACCATGGCCCCGGCAGTCCTGCGTGATCTGGAAAAAACCGAGTGGCAGATCCAGTTGTTCGGCCCGGATGGAAAAATAGCCGATAATGATATTATCACTTTTCAAAATAACAAGATTACATCCGCGTATCTTGCGCGGCTAAACTTTCCGTATTCCAATTATTCCATGGTTATGGAAGGCGACCGGATAATATGGGAAACTATGCAGACCGCTCCAAGCGCTACGGCGTCATGGCGGGGCGAGGTGGAAAACGGAATAATGACCGGAATTATGAGCCTGCGGCAGGACGGACAAACGCCGCAGGATTTTTCGTTTAAAAGTATTAATTACAGGAGAAAATAATATGAAGAAAAATGCGGTAATGATGATTATGGCGGCGGTGCTTTTGAGCATGATCTCTTCGGCGTTTGCTGAAAATAATAAATCGGTGGCCGGGCAAACCAAAGCAGTAAAAGAAGTTCAGGGGGAGATCAGCGGTATCGGTAAGGATTACATTTCTATAATTTATCAGAAAGATGACACTGCCGGAGTTGATTATGAAATCATGCTTCCCATGACCCCGGATATGCAATTGGAACATAAAACCGATCTCGATAATTTAAAAGCGGGAGATGTCGTCCGGGTGCAATATGAAGAAACTACCGAGCAAGATGATAAAGGACCTAAATCAAGCCGCAAAGCCCAGGGGATAACGTTTGTAAAATCGGGAGTAAGTGAGTAATCGCGGAAATCGTTGAGGTTTTGAGATGGCAAATAAACCGTCGCAGATAAGTCAGTCTAAAAACAAATCTTTATTGAACGCGTATCTTACCGCGTTTTTAGGCGGATTTTGCGTTATGGTGGTGGAAGTTATCGCCTCTCGCTTGATTGCCCGTTATTTAGGCGCGTCGGTTTATACCTGGACATCGGTGATCGGCGTGGTGCTGGCCGGTATCGCCATGGGTAATTTTATCGGCGGCTGGATAGCGGATCGATATGAAGCGAAAAAATCGCTGGCGAGACTGTTTTTCGCAGCGGCGTTTGCGTGCATGCTGACTCCGGTGTTAAACCGGCTGATGGGTAATTGTTTGTTTCTGATGTATCTTTCCTGGCCGATGCGGGTGGCCGGACATGTGCTGGCGGTTTTCTTTTTACCGGCGATGCTCCTGGGGATGATCAGCCCGGTCGTGGCGAAAATGGCCCTGGATCAGGGGGCGAAGCCCGGAAAAACGATCGGAAATATATATGCCTGGGGTAGTATGGGAAGTATTCTGGGCACATTTGTAACCGGATTTTTCCTGATCGCGTTCATCGGTACCACGGGAGTAATCTGGACGGTATCTTTTATCCTGGGACTGATCGGTTTATGGTATGGGGTGAAACAAAAAGGTTCATATCCGCTCTTGGCAATGTTGTCGATCGTGGCTTTTTTCAGTCTAAGTACGCAAGGTTGGGCGGTTACAATCGGAGAGAATTTTGCTCTGCGCGAAGCAGCCGATCCGGCAATTATCTATCAGGCGGAGAGCCTCTATTCGAATATAAAGATCGTACTCTCGGATCGTCATCCCCAGGTGCGGAAATTGATCCTCGACCAGCTTCTGCATAGTTTCATGCGGATGAATGCCGCGGGGAATGTAATGAATCTGTATGCCTATCAGGAAGTTTATGAAGGGATAACTGCCCGGTTGGCAAAAGGTAAAGAAACTGTCTCGGCTATGGTTATCGGCGGCGGAGGCTATGTTTTTCCCCGTTATCTTGAAGCCCGCTGGCCAGGGAGTTACATCGAAGCGATTGAAATCGATCCGGCGGTTACCGCCGCGGCAAAAGCGGCTTTCGGACTTTCCCCGGACACGGCGATTAAAATTTATCATGGTGATGCCCGCAACCGGGTGGATGATCTTATCCGGAAAAAGGATAACGGTGAGGTAATCCCGTCGTTTGATGTTATCTACGGAGATGCTTTTAATGATTTGTCCATTCCGTTTCAGCTGGTCAGTTATGAGTTTAACGAAAAGATTCGGCAGTTATTGTCCCCGCAGGGTGCGTATATGTTAACCTTAGCGGATACCATCGAATCCGGCCGGTTTCTGGGAGCGGTGGTGAATACATTGAAAAAGAGTTTCCCTTATGTTTCTGTGTTTTTAACCGGAGATACCCAGGTCCGGGAAGACCTGCGCAATGTGTTTGTTCTGGTGGGATCTTTGCAGCCGATAGACTGGCCGGGAGAGGCTAAAACCGGCTGTAAAAGTATTCGCCTTGACGAGAAGTTCCTTAAGGTCATCGCGGAGCGTTCCCGGGGTATTGTGCTCAGCGATAACTATGCGCCGGTGGAAAATCTACTGGCACCGGTGGTGCGTCAGCGCAGTGTACGTATGGCCTCGGCGGCATTAACCAGCCGGGCGAACAAGCTGGTGCAAAAAGGCCGGCTTGCCGAGGCAATTAAACAATATTACCGGGTACTGCTCCGTGACCCGGAATTCGCGCAAGTGCGCAACAATTTAGGCAATGTTTTAGCCAGCCAGGGGCATATAGATGAAGCTATCAATTATTTTGAGGAATGCCTGAGTATAGAGCCGGAGTTTGCCGAGGCGCATAATAATCTGGCCATTCTTTTAATTCAAAAAGGCAGATTCGAAGAGGCCATAACTCATTATCAGGAATCGTTACGAATTGAACCGGAGACCGCGGAAACGCATTATAATTTAGGGCTGACGCTTGCGAACCTGGGCCGGCAGGATGAAGCAGTGCAGTGTTTTAATGAAGCATTACGGATTAAGCCGGATCTGGCGGAAGCGCACAATAGTCTGGGCAATGTGCTGCTTGGCCGGGGACAGATTGCAAAAGCAGCGGAACATTACCAAAAGGCGTTATCGATAAAACCGGATATTATTCAAGCGCATAATAATTTAGGAACGATCTATATGGGGCAGGGCAGATTGCAGGAAGCCCAGGATCATTTTAATCAGGTTCTCAGGATTAATCCGGAACATCTCTTGGCCAGAAGCAATCTTGCCGCGGTTATTGCGCGGCAAGGGCACGCTTCCGGACCGGGATTGGCGGATGAGCCGAAACGCTAACAGGGAAAATTAACTTGAGGTATTTACCGTAATCAAAATTTGCTTAAAATGAGAGGACGGGGATGCAGATGAAAAAAACGATCATGGATTATTGCGGAAGAATATGGAGAACGCGGCGTCCAGCGGTAGCGGTGGGATTATTCGTTGCCCTCGGTTTATGCATGCTGCTTTTTTCTCGTGTATCCACGATCCAAGCCGCACAGATTAAAAGTGTTCAGACGGTGACGACCGCGTCGGCTTCCTCCGTGTCGCTGAGTCTGACCGCGCTTCCGGCGGCGGTAGACACCACGAATTCTTTTATCCTGCAATACGTGGAAATGGGTGCGGTTTATACTTATGAGACAAAAAAAGGGGGAAAAGGCGGCGAGGCTTTTGGCCTGTTTACCACTCTTTTTGAAGAATCCGCGATTCTTAATGTTTCACGTCTCCGTGCGGATGATATTAGTTATGCCATGGATGCCAATGTCGCCAATACCGTGGTAGAGTTTGCCGATGGGGTACGCATATTCAGCGGTACCGCTTCCATAGGCGCAACCGTTTATCAGCGCAATATCACTTTACCGCAGACGATTGATCTGTCCAAGAGCATAGTTGTGTTTATGACTAAAGCCGGGTTTTTGAGTAAACCGGCGGAGAGTGAACAATGGACATTCCGGGGAACCTTTCCGGACGCGAATACGCTTAGATTAGAACGTTTAAAACTGCCCACAAGCGATACCTACTACCCGGCACCGACCGCGATAATCCAGTGGCAGGTGATCGAGTTTCAATCGGATGCCGTGGTGAAACGCGGAACCGTGACGATTCCGGCGGCTGCGGCATCGGTTACCGCTACATTGTCACCGGCGATAACCGATATCAATAAAGCATTTTTGGTATTCAGTTATATGGGAATCGGGGATATCGCGGGGGTAAAACAGGATTTATTGACCCGCGGCACCATAACCAACACTACCACATTAACGTTTACCCGCGGCAATGCCGCTACCAGCCCGCGGACCATTGACATTGCCTATTATGTGGTGGAAATGACCGATAACTCCAGCTTAGTCCAGAAAGGAAGCACTACGTTGGCGGCGGCTTCGCTTACCGGCACGGCGACATTGGGAACGGCAGTGGATACTACCCGGGCGTTTCCGCTGGTTTCCACCTCAGTCACCGGCGGTACCACGTTGAGTTTGAGCGACGGCTGGGTAAAAGCTGCCTTGACCGCGGCTACTACTTTGAGTTTTAGCCGTCTTACTTCGGCCATACCCACAACCATAGACTGGTTTGTCGTGGAGCTTTCTCCGCTTAAACTAACTGCGCCCAATGACGGCGAGGTGTGGACAGTCGGTTCGACCCAGGATATTACTTGGAAGCATGCCAATTCTTTGACCAGCGGCGGTTCTTGTACGGCAACCGGCTATGAAGGGCATCATCTGGTTAATCTGTTATTATCAAAAAATGGGGGAACGGATGGTTATCCGTTAACTATTGCTTCCGGGGTGCGCGGTACAGCCGATACGTATCCCTGGACGATATTGTCAACTTATAGTGGGACCAATGTAATCGGCGAACAATTAAAGGTAAAGATTATCGATACGGATATGGCCGCGCGTAATTTCGATGTTTCTGACGATGTGTTTATTATTAAAGGAACATTGACGGTTAGTCAGCCGCCGAATACCTGGAAACTGGGCGAAACCGGTAATCTGATCAGCTGGAACAATACCGGTGACTTGAATTCCTTAAGCCCGGCGAATATGACGATCAAGATTTCTCCGGACAGCGGTTCGAATTTTTATGATATTACTACTGCGGCTGTTCCGGGTACGGGCAGCGGCGGCACTTATAACTGGAATCCGATCCCGTCGGATCTCGGCGGACAGAACCTGATCGGTACGGATAATATCGTAAAACTCGTGCTTAATTATGATCCATCAGCACCGGATACCACCGTGACCAGTACAAGTACGGCGTTTACCTTAAAAGGACAAATCTCAGGGGTCACCCCGAATAGCTCGGTTACCTGGCTTTTGGGCGAGACCCAGCCGGTTACCTGGCAGAAAAAAGGCCATTTCGGCACCGGGATTACCGAAGGAACTGTGGATATTTATTATTCCAGCAACAGCGGGGCAACCTATGGTTTTCTGCCGGTATTAAGCGGAGTAAACGCAGGGACCGATGCCGCCGGCGGCAGTACCAACTGGACCATTCCCAGCGATACCGTGGTTTCCAATCCTACTTCAAAACTTAAAGTTGTGCAGACAACCGATCCATCGGTATATGCGGAAAGCGCGGAATTTTATATTTTACCTTCATTAGATATCCAGCGTCCGGTCGGCGCGGAGATCTGGCGTTACGGCCAGAGCCAGGATATAAAATGGACCATCCATGGGACCATGGATTATGTCGTGATTAAATATAAGGTTGGGGCCGGCGATTGGCAATATGTCAGCGGCGCGGCACCGACGGATTTTTTAGATGCCGGAGAGCCGGAAGTACAGCGTACATTTTCCTGGAGCGTGCCGGATAACTTGGGGAACAATAACGTGTATTTACGGGTGTGTAACCGCTCCAATGAGAATGTTTATGACGAAGTCGGCCCGTTCAGTATTAAAGGCGCAATTGCGGTTAATGAACCGCATTTGAGTGAACTGGTGAAGGTTACCAATGCTGTCGCTGCCAATAAAAAATTCATCACCTGGGAACCGCAGGGTACGATGACCGGGACCGCAAGCATCAAGCTTTCCAAGGACGGCGGCAGTTCCTGGCCGATCACGTTGAGCACCGGCATTGTTAATATTAACGCCGGATCTTATGAATGGACGGTATTGTCGACCCATCAGGGCACAAATTGTATGATCAAAGTCGGTTTGGACGGTGATGACGATGCCACGACCGGTACCGCCGGTTTGTCTTCGGCGTTTAAGGTGGTTCCGTATCTTGACCTTACTTATCCGGATACTACCGGTTTAAGTTTTCAGGTCGGCAGTCCGGTCAATATCACCTGGACCGCGGACCCGGCGGATTTCGGCACGGTTGATCTGCGTTTTGATCTCAATAGCGGGGCCGATGGTTATGAAGGATTTATCGCCGATGGTGTTCCTTCTCAAAACCTGGGTTACACCTGGCCGGAAATCCCGGATGTCGCCGGTATCGTCGGCAATAAAGTACGCGTAAAGGTATTTCAGACCGGAAAAGAAACGGATGTATATTCCGCCAGCACTTATGATTTTTCGGTTACCGGTTCGATTGAACTTACCGGCGAATCCAATGGCGAAGGAAGCCCGGTATGGGAAGTGGGTACCAACCAGCAGATAACCTGGACCGCGGTCGGTGATATTCATACCGTCAATATTTATTATACGACTACCGGGGGTGAACCGTACAGTAATACCGTGACAACCAATGTTTCCGCGGGTTCGGGCGGCCAGGTTTATTTATGGCAGCCGATCCCGGATAATGTTATCGCTAATGACCGCAATACCAGTATAAAATTCAAGGTTGTGTTTACCGGGGATAATACCATTTATAGTGTGTCGGATAACCCGGTGACCATACAGGGCAAATTGATCATTACCCAGCCCAATGGTAATGAAACCCTGTCGGTGGATGATCCGGATGACGATACCGACAGTTACAATATCAGCTGGGATACCTATGGCCAGATCAGCCAGGTAAAATTGGCTTATGATACGAACAGCGGCAATGACGGGTATCTGAATACGATTGCTTCCGGCCAGGCGATTTCCAATGTCGACGGCTATGACTGGCAGGTGCCCAATGCCATTGGTTCGAAAGTACGGGTAAAGGTTATGAGCGCGAATTTTCCGGCGAATATTTCCGATACCTCGGATGCGGACTTTACTATTAAGGGTAAAATTAAGGTAATTTCTCCCAATACCACGGATCGGGTTGCCAATGCCTGGAAAGTCGATACTGCGGCATTACCGAGTTCGGAAAATATCGAGTGGAGAAACTGCGGCGATCTCGGCGGATCATCGGCGGTGAATATCTACTACTCCGATAATGGCGGCACGGATTACAGTCTGGTGACTACGGCCAGCGGGGCGAGCGGTTTACAAAGCTATAATTGGACCATCCCGGATACCTGGAGCGGACGCAGTACGATTGGTACGGATAACAAGATAAAGATCACTCAGCAGGGCAATGAGTCCGAGGTCTTTGCCGAGTCGGATTATTTCGATATCAAAGGCCAGCTGCGTATCGGTACGCCTGCCGGCGGCGAGGTTTATTATATCGGAGGAGTGTCTCCGATCGATGTAACCTGGGATTATGCCGGACAATTGGGGAATATCGATATATTTTTCAGCTCAGTCGGCGGAACCAGCTGGGAAGAAACCCCGCGGGCAACTATCGCGGTTACGACCACCCAACCGTATGAATTAACCGTTCCGAATGTTACTACCACCCAGGGAAAGCTGAAACTGGAACAGGTATCCAACCGGACAGTGCAGTCGGCTACGCCGGATCCGGGATTCGCGATCAAAGGAACCGTGATTCTTACTTATCCGGATAACGCTCCGACATTGGTTAAGAAGGTTGGCGAAGACCTGAACATTACCTGGGACCTGACCGGTTCAATTGCGACGGTAGCCATTGATTATGACACAAACAGCGGCAACAATAATTATCCGGGCGTAGTTATTGCAACTACTTCAGCCCCGGCAAAAGGTTATACCTGGACTATCCCGGAAACTTCGGATGTGGTATCGGACTATATGCGTATTCGCGTGCGCGATACAACTGATGGAACCGTGCAGGATTCTTCTTCGGCCGATTTTAAAATAAAACCGATTATCGCGATTACCGCTCCGGCCGGCGGAGAAGAGTGGATTGTCGGCGAATTAAAGACGATATCATGGACCACCAAGGGATTTGCCGCCGGACAGCAAATTAAAATTGAATATTCCGATGACGGCGGGGATACCTGGCCGGGAACCGGAACTTATGTGATTAATGCCGGCATTGCCGCCTCAGCTTTGAAATATGACTGGTCGATCCCGGATACGATTACGCTTTCCAGTAAATGTGTTATCCGGCTCTCCAAAGTCGGCGATACCGAGACATCGATTGATTCCAACTGGTTCACGATTAAGGGGAGCATAAATGTTACTCAACCGGATGGCGGGGTCAATCTTGCGATTAATACCGGCTATACCATTAAATGGAGCAAGGCCGGAAATGTCGGTAATTGCGCGTTATATTATTCCGTGGATGCGGCGCATAACAACTGGACCGCGATTGTCGGTGCGGAAGCTCTGCCCGCGGCGCAAGGCTCGACTGGTTTTAGCTGGACGATCCCGGACAGCCCGTCGGCAACCGTAAAAGTGAAGGTCGTTCCGGTTACTGTGGGAGACCCGACCACGGCGAATGTGTCCGATGCGGACAACGCGATTGTCGGCAGTATTTTTGTCCAGACCCCGGATCCGGACACCGGGGCAACTATGGTGGTCGGCAGTCCCTACTCGATTTCCTGGACTAAGTTCGGCAGTATTTCCGCCTTTGACGTGTTCTATTCCTATGATAATAAAGCGACTTGGGAACAGATCGGGGATAATGTCACGGCAACCAGTCTTTCCTGGACGGTTCTGGATCATATCTCCACGCAGGTGCATTTCCGTATTGTCGATGCCTCTAATGCCGATGTTAAAGCGGAGACTACCGTGGCCAGCACCATAAAAGGTTCGATTGATCTGACCGCTCCGGATGGAGCCGAGACCCTGATTGTGGCCCAGTCATTTAATGTTGCCTGGACCAAGACCGGTACCATCGGTAACATCAAGATCGAATATTCCACGGATAATTTCTCATCGGATATCCGGACGATCAATGCCAGTTATCCGTCCGGTTCAAGTCCGTATCCGTGGTCAGCGGGAATAAATGATATAACCAATACCGATAATGTGAAAGTCCGGGTTACCAGCTTAGGCGGTATCCCGGTAACCGACGTGTCGCAGAATCCATTTAAGATCATCGGCAAAATTACCAATGTCCAGCCCAGCGGCAGTGCGGTGATCTGGTATAAAGGAGAGAGTAAGAGTATTACCTGGAACCAGGCCGGGAATATCAGCAGCGTGGATATTAAGTATAAAACAGCTACCGCGGATACGTTTAATAAGACCATTGTGACCAATGATACCGGCCATGCCGACGGCGCCAATTCCTATCCCTGCACGGTTCCGGATGAAAACAGCGAGGATTGCTGGATCCAGGTGTTGGATCATGCCAATGCGGACGTTAATTCCGCATCAGCCGCGGCATTCTCGATCCGGCCGAAAATTACCGTAACCGCGCCGGCCGGCGGAGCCAGCCTGGTCGTGGGTACCGGCAAACCCTACACGGTTGATTGGAGTTTGAACGGTTCGGCAAAAATAACCACAGTGAATATTGCCTATAGCACCAACGGAGCCGGCGGTGCATTTACTAATGCGATCGCCAGTTCGGTTGACGCAACTTTAGGAACGGTTAACTGGTCGACGGTAAACGATACGTTGAGTGATAGCTGTTATGTCCGGGTTATTGATGCGATCAATGCCAATGTATATGGATTAAGCGGTGCCGGGACAACCGCGTTTAGTATCGTCGGCAGCATCACGGTGCAGGCGCCCAACGGCAGCGAAGACTGGACCGTGGGCAGCAGCCAGAACATCACCTGGACCAAGACCGGAACGATCGGTAACGTGAACATCTATGTTGATTACGGCGCGGGATATTTACCGACGCCGCTGGCGACGGTGGACACCGGCGTCGCGTCGTTGTGGGCGTGGAACCCGATCCCGGACCAGGTATCGAACACCTGCAAGATCAAGATCGTGGACGCGGATAACAGCACGGTGCTGGATGAGTCCAACGCGGCGTTCCATATTGTGGGCGGATTTACGATCAGTAAACCGGACGGTTCGCCGTTGGTATCCGGAGATCCGTACACTCTGGAGTGGACTCCTTTAGGAACGGCGATCAGCAAAGTGAAACTGGAATTTTATAACGGAACGGAATGGTCGACGATCGCGGCCCTGGCGACGAACTCCGGGCAGTATGAATGGACGGTTCCGAGCACGACGGCATCGACGCAGTGCAAGATAAAGATCACGGCCAGCGATCCGGTACAGACCGCTACGGCGAAGGAAAGCGGGACATTCTGGGTACACGGCAAGATCGATGTAACCGCGCCGTTGTCAAGCGCGAAATGGACCGTGGGCACGAGCGAGAACATCGTGTTCAACGTAACCGGAAAGATCGATAACGTTAACATTAAATATTCCAAAGACGGCGGGTTGGACGGGTACGCGTATACGATTGTTTCCGGCAAGGCGGTTGTTGCCGGAGAGAACACGCATAGCTGGTCGATCCCGACGGACCAGAATATACTTTCCGCGACCGGAGCCAAGATCAAGGTAGTGGACGCGGCGTACTCGACAGTGTACGGAGTGTCGGCGGACTTCATGCTCAAAGGCACGTTGAGCGTATTAACTCCGAGCGCGGACAATATCGTGATGACTTACGGCGGTACTCCTTATAATATTACCTGGTCGGCAGGCGGGCCGGTGGCGAATGTGCGGATTTACTATTCGACCAATGACGGATCAACCTACGCGAACGAGATCACTACCGCGGCAGGCGTACCGGTAACCCCGGCAAGCTATAGCTGGGATATTCCGAACCAGATCATCGGGAAACATTTAAAGGTCAAGGTAGTGGATAAAGACAATGCCGACGCGTTTGCGGTATCGGCGAACACGTTTGAAGTTGTCGGGCAGCTGTTATTAACCGCGCCGGTAGGCAATGAGAAGTGGACCGTGGGATCGGCGCATCCGATTACCTGGACGCCGACGGGAACATTCAGCAATGTGCGCGTACAGGCATCGTTGAACGATTTTAGCACGAGTATTCTCGATACGGTGCAGACTGCCTCGGCGGGAACGTACAGCTGGACGATTCCGGATAATATCAGCGCGACGGTGAAGGTGCGCGTAACGGATCCGGACCATCATCCGGAACTGGTGAAATCGGAATCGACGAATTTCAGCATTCTGGGCGGATTGGATTTAACCGTACCGGAAGCCGGACAGCTCTGGTACGTGGGCGATACCGATAAACAGATTACCTGGGATGCCAACGGAACGGTAACCAATGTCAAGATCGAATACAAGACCTCGGCGGGCGGGACTTATCAGACCATCGCGGCTAATGATGGATCGCATACCTCCGGGCCGAATACGTATGCCTGGTCAAGCGGAGTAGCGGACCAGAATGCCGAGACCTGCTATATCCGGGTATCGGATGTAAATAACTATACCGATGTTTACAGCGTGGGCGCGGCGGCGTTCTCGATCCGGCCGAAGATTACGGTCAGCGCGCCGGCAGCGGGAACCGATATTAAAGTCGGCTCGAACAATACCGACGCGGTAGTGTGGTCGCTGAACGGGTCCAGCAAGGTAACCACGGTGGATGTGCTTTACAGCACCAACGGAGCCGGCGGGCCGTTTGACAAGACGATCGCTTCGGGCGTGGATGCTACGCTGGGCAAGGTAAGCTGGAATAATGTCAGCGATAATATCAGCTCAAACGTGGTCGTGAAAGTCGTGGACACCGGTAATGCCAATGTGTCCGGATTATCGGGAGTATTTAATATCGTCGGCAGCATCACGGTGCAGGCGCCCAACGGCAGCGAAGACTGGACCGTGGGCAGCAGCCAGAACATCACCTGGACCAAGACCGGAACGATCGGTAACGTGAACATCTATGTTGATTACGGC
>JAQULA010000005.1:0-2374 GCA_028718845.1 Candidatus Omnitrophota bacterium | reverse complement strand
ACACCGGCGTCGCGTCGTTGTGGGCGTGGAACCCGATCCCGGACCAGGTATCGAACACCTGCAAGATCAAGATCGTGGACGCGGATAACAGCACGGTGCTGGATGAGTCCAACGCGGCGTTCCATATCGCGGCCAGTTTTACGGTAAATACACCGGCAGACGGCAATGTACTGGTGGTCGATGATTCATTTGATATTACCTGGGCACGCGTCGGCACGGCGGTAACTACGGTTAAATTGGAATATTCCGCCAATGGCGGTACGGATTGGATTCTGATTAACAGCGCATCGAATTCCGGCATTTATCCCTGGACCGTTCCGAACGCGATATCGACCAGTTGTAAGGTGCGGGTATCCGATCCGAATAATGCCACGGCCAACGATCAATCCGAAGGCTATTTTAAGATTAAAGGCGCGTTGCAGGTAACCAGTCCGAACGCGGGAACCGAGTCGTGGAATGTCGGCAGTACCTATCCGATAACTTGGACCCGGAACGGTTCGGTATCGACGATCAATATTTACTATTCATATGATAATGGAACGAACTGGGTGAAACTGAATACTCTGGCCGTGGACGGGTCCCTGGGGACCTGGAACTGGACGATTTCCGAAGCAATCCAGTCGTCTTCTTCGGCGCTGATTAAGATTATCGATACTTCGGACTCTACGGTCTATGACAGCAGCAACAATAAGTTCGAAGTTAAAGGTTCCTTATCTTTAACCACCCCGAGCAACGCCGGTATTGTACTTTCAGTCAGCGACCCTTATACGATCAGCTGGACAAAATACGGCGCGATTGCCAATATCGAGATCCACTATTCCACCAACGGCGGAATCACCGGCGGCGGAACTTATCCCAATCTGATCGCCACGGTACCGGCCTCAGACCTGAGTTATGGATGGACCGTTCCGGATAGCGTGGGTACGAATTTAAGAATCAGGGTGCGCGCGGTTGACAATACTAACGTGTGGGATGAATCGGATAATACTTTTGGTATTAAAGGTAAGATTACGGTTAACCAGCCTGACGGCGGAGAAACCTTGTTCGTCGGTGATACTGCCCAGATCAAGTGGACTCCGGTAGGAACTTATTCGCAGGTAAGACTGGAATATTCCACCAATGCTTTCAGCGATGAATTACAGACCCATAGTATCGCGGCGGTTTCCGCCGGTTCCAGCGGGGTACAGCAGTCGTATGACTGGACCGTGGCCGACGCGATCGGTTCGAATGTAAAGATCCGGGCTTCGGATCTTAACAACAGCGCGGTAGCGGATGTATCCAATGCGGTGTTCAGTGTTAAAGGAAAATTGCAGGTTACCGTGCCCAATGGGGCGGAAGTGTGGAAAGTCGGAGAACAGCGCAGTATTACCTGGAACCGCACCGGATCAGTGGCCAACGTAAAACTGGAACATTCGATCGACGGCGGTACGTCATACGCGTTTGTGATTGTTGCTTCCACGGATGCTTCGACCGGCAGTTATGCCTGGACGCTTCCGGATCGTATCGGCTTACAGAACAAGATCAGGGTCAGTGATGCCGATGATGCTTCGGTTAACGATGTTTCCGATGCTAATTTTACGATTAAAGGGAAACTGACCGTGACTGCTCCTAACGGCAGTGAAGTGTGGCATGTGAGCCAGCATGAATCAATAACCTGGACCAAGACCGGTACTATTGCCGCCGTGAAACTGGAATATTCAACCAATGGTTTTAGTGATGAATTAAAGACCGTTACTATTGCCGGCGGGGTTGACGCGGTTAGCGGAACCCCCTATGACTGGACGATTCCGGACGCGTTGTCGAATACGGTGAAGGTCCGGGTTACCAATGAGGCCGATGATACGGTGGCCGATGTCTCGGATACCAATTTCAAGATTGCCGGCGGGATCATCGTAACCAGTCCCAACGGAACGGAAGAATGGACAGTCGGCGCAACTCAAAGCATTACCTGGAGTTTGTCCGGGTCGATCCAGAATGTAAAGCTGGAATACTCCACCGACAGCGGTTCAACCTATCCGAATACGATCATCGGTTCGGCTCCGGCCGCGGGCTTGAGCTACTCATGGGTAGGCATTCCGAATTCGGTTTCCAAGCAGGTGCGCGTGCGTGTGGCGGATGCTTCGGATGTGAGCGTATTTGATGTTTCCAATGCCGATTTCACGATCATGCCCGGGTTTAACCTGATTGTGCCCAACGGCGGAGAAGTGTGGACCGTGGACGCGTCGCAGGATATTACCTGGACTACCACGGGAACCTGTTCGAACGTGAAACTGGAATATTCCACGAATAGCGGAGCGAATTATACGACTATCGTTGCTTCTACGGCAAACACGGAAACCTACGCGTGGACCGTGCCGAACGCGATATCAACGAC
>JAQULA010000004.1 GCA_028718845.1 Candidatus Omnitrophota bacterium | reverse complement strand
TCATAATCATAAGAAAACAAAAAGTCCGGCAGTGACTGAAGATCTTTTATCTTATTTTTCTGCTTAAACCTTAATAATGAAAGCGCCCGGTATATGCCGCTGTTACCCAGCAGCCATCTATCAATTTCATATCCCAACCCAAACTGATTGGGTAAAACCACGCTCAGATATTGGATCTTGGATAAATCCCGGTAATTTTGAGGAACCCCCTTAGGAGTTATGCCTTTTGCGATCAGTTTTTTCTGAGCATAGTCATCCGGCAAATACTGTATCGCCGGGTCCGACATATCATCGGTGCAATAAGTAAAAATTACCAGATCCGGTTTAAGTTTTAAATAGTGTTCCCTTAAAGCGATATATTCCTGCTTGGTATTATATCCGCAAACTCCGGCATTTAATATTTCCACTTTCCGGCCTTTTCCGTCCAATATTCTTTCGGCAACCTCGGTAAACAATTCTTCGGATTTAACCTCCGGGCCGAAAGTGATGGAATCGCCGAGCACCAGGACTCTGAACCGGTCTTTTTTCGGGCTTACCGCTTTATCCCTCATCCCATAAGCGTTTATGGGGACATTGTCGGTCTGATTCACGGCGTTGGGCCGGAGCTCATAAAATAAGCCCTCGGCCTGCGCCCGCTGATGCAATGAAGGATTCAGCATCTGCAGATAAATCTCTGTCTGCAGGCGGGGGAGTTTTTCAAAATAGTTTGTGTATACAAAATCGGCAAGAAAGATCAGCGCGGTTAAATAAATCAGATAGCTTATTTTTTTCATCTTTTCATTCATTATACCGGTCTCAGCGAGGTTTTGCCGATTAAGGATCCCTTTCCCCTCCCCATTTAAAAACGGGGGTTTTCCGTCCGCAATTCCAGGATCTCGACACAACTTATTTTACCGCAGAAGGTTCCATTGCGTTTTACCCCATCCTCCCGGGCGGAAAATATATTAAATTATAACATAAACAACGCCGGCGGCAACCTATTTTAAGGCCCGGTGAAAAACCCGAGATCCGAACGCGAAAGAGCGTCAGCGAGAAAAGGATTTATTCAGAGCGGCAGCGATGTTTTCCGCCAGCAATTTATGTCCCCGGGCAGTACAATGACCGAAATCACCGGCGAATATATCGGAAAAGTAGGTAAAATAATTGTCTTTTTTCACGGCTTGCTTAAAAGCCGCTTCGTTGTCGACAAAAATGATCCCCCCATCCGAGCCAAGCATGGTTTTTAACGGCTGGATATCGCGCAGGGGATATTGTACGCAGACCAGCCGAATATTATTTTCCCGGACCATGGTTTTCAATTTATTATAATTTCGTTCGGTTACCGGATTAGGCCTCGCGGCCATTAACCGGTTCGCCCGCGCAAAACAGGCCTCGCTTTGCGGATAATGTCTGTTTTCCAAATTAAGCACGGCCAACACGCCCCAGGCCTTAGTGTTTGCCGGAGCGCTATCGAGCGCCCGGGCAAATACTCCGCCGGCTTTTTCAAATTCACCGCGTTGCATATATAATGTTCCCAGTTCGCAATAGGCTTCGCTCGTTTGAGGATTGGCCGCAATCGCTTGTTTATAAACCGCTTCCGCTTTTTCATAGCGCTTACTATCGCAATAACAGCGTCCTAACCGGACGTAGGCAAGATCGTTTTCCGGCGCGAGGTCTATTGCTTTTTTAAACATTGCCTCGGCTTTTTCGAAATCCTTCCGGCCGTTATACGCCCAGCCTAATTTTACATAGATATCCGCGTTAAGCGGATCAATCGCCAGGGCCTTCTGGAACATGGTTTCCGCTTTTCCATGTTCCTGTTTAAAATCGCAGCAATCCCCCAGAGACATATACGCCCCCGCGTTGTTCGGATTGAGTTCCAAAACTTTTTTAAAACTCCGCTCCGCCCGGTCAAATTCCCCTTTTAGAACATAGCCGCACCCCTGTGAAAAATAATCATTCTCGGAATAAGCCGGGTTCGGAATTAAATTATCGCCGGCCGGAGGAATTATTTTCCCCGGAAACATCGCGGCCAGGCGAGTCGAGATCTGGCGGATCAGTTTTCCGGTTTTCATTTCCGGAACGGATAGCGTTCCGGCCCGCCCGCCGGCCGGATTATCCGGAACGCTGTTCTCACGGTCATTTACCCCCATCATCACAATCACCATATCCGGACGGAAACGGTTCAGGTTATCTTCCAGCTGCGCAATGATCGCGGTAGAATCCCCGCCGGGAATACCCTTATTGATCACCGCTACCCTGCGTTTCATCTGACGAGTTAAGATAGTCTCTAATTGCCGCGGCCAGGAATAAGGCCCGCCCAAAGCCGTGGTCGATTCCCCCACGCACAGTATTGTATACGCGCCGTGTTCGGACAGCGAAAGCGTATTGATTAAATTCTGTTTGGCGAAAAAGAGTACCCCGCCTAACCGTAATAACGATTCCAGAAAAATCAGCGCCAGGCAAACCCCGAGAACAATTAATCCGATTTTCTTTACAAACGACATGTTCCCCCTGCTTTTCATGAAACTACCGCGAAAAGTCATCGTTATAAACTCAAGCGGCATCATAATTGATCACCCTGCCGGCGGTTCGTAATTCCATCGGCATAATTATGATCCCCTCATTATTTTCGTAAACAGCTACCAGAAATAGTTTATAGTATTTTGAATCCGTTGGCAAATTCAATACAAAAAACTACGGTAAACAGTTCATCGCTGATAACTCATAGTACACGGCAGCTGTCCGGTGATTGGTGTTGGCGGTAACCTAAAACCCGTAACCCCCGGCCTATTACCATTAGCCGTTCATTATTTTTTGACTTGTGACTTGTATCTGGAGGAGGCTACTTCTTCTGTAATTCTTTGGTCAAGTGCGGAAGGACTTCAAATAAATCGCCGACAATGCCGTAAGTCGCGACCTTGAAAATCGGGGCATCCGGGTCTTTGTTGATAGCTACAATGATATCCGACGACTGCATTCCGACTAAGTGCTGAATCTGGCCGGAAATACCGCAGGCGAAATAAATTTTCGGACATACGGTCTTGCCGGTCTGGCCGACCTGATGTGAGTACGGCATGAATCCGCTGTCCACTGCGGCACGGGAAGCACCGATCGCTCCGCCGATAGACTTGGCGAATTTCTCCAATACCTTAAAATTTTCCGCTGAACCTACGCCGCGGCCTCCGGAAACGATAATATCCGCCTCGGCAATATTGACCGTTTCGGCAACATCTTCGATGCTCTTGAGGAATGCGGTACGGCTGGTCAGCTTCACGCTCGCCGGATCAATCTCGATGATCTCACCCTTGTGCTTCTTATCGATCTCGGCTTCTTTCATCACTTTATGCCGCACGGTAGACATCTGCGGACGCTGATTCGGACAGATGATTGTGGCCATAATGTTACCGCCGAACGCCGGACGGGTCTGCAATAACAGGCCGCGTTCTTCGTCGATATCCAAGCCGGTGCAATCCGCGGTAAGACCGGTTTTCAATTCCACCGCCACCCGCGGGATCAATGAACGGCCGATTGTGGTCGCGCCGGTCAGAACGATCTCCGGTTTATACTTTTTGATCAGCTGGGTCAATGCCTGGGCATAGGGTTCATCCAAATATTCTTTGAGCAGTGACGATTCCAGGACATAGACCTTGTCCGCCCCGCGTTCGATCAGTTTTTTGGCCTCGGCCTTGATTTTGTCGCCGAGCAATACCGCGCAAAGGTTCTGTTTACGCTTTTGGGCCAGTTTTTTGCCTTCGCCGAGCAGTTCGTAAACCACGGACTGGATCACTCCTTTTTTCTGTTCGGCAAAAACCCAGACATCCTGAAAATCTTCTATCGGAGCAACCACATCTTCATGCTTGCGCAGAAAAATAGCATCGAATTTGCAGCTGTCGACGCAAGCACCGCATTGTACGCATTTATCCGGGTTGATCACCGCGACATTGTTGACCATTTCGATCGCGCCGAACGGGCACGAGCGCAGGCACATGGTACAGCCGACACATTTATTTTCGATTACTTCGATAGCCATGATTGTTTTCCGTTTATAATGCGCCTTTAAGCAATTCGCACAGTTTGGCGGCGAGCTCGGCCGCTTCTCCGGTCAAAACCTGTCCTCCCTGACGGGGAGTGGGGCTGAATATCCGAACGACCTGGGTCGGAGAACCGTCCAAGCCGACCTTTTTCGGGTCGGCATCGACATCCGCGGCGGTCCATTTGATGATCTCCGCTTTTTTCGAACGCATCATCCCTTTTAACGACGGGATCCGCGGTTCGTTGATCTCCTTGACCACGGTCAGTAAACACGGCAGGGGCGCTTCCACGACCTCATGACCTTCTTCGGTCATACGCTCGAGCCGAAAATATTTTGTCCCTTTTTTCTCTTCGACATCCTCGATCTTTTTAACGAAGGTTACCTGCGGGATATCCAACCAGACGGAGATCCCCGGACCGACCTGGGCGGTATCGCCGTCAATCGCCTGCTTTCCGCAGATGATCACGTCGACCTGGCCGATTTTCTTGATCCCCGAGGCCAGGGCATAACTGGTCGCCAAAGTATCACTGCCGCCGAACGCACGGTCGGAAAGAAGAATGGCTTCATCCGCCCCCAAAGAGATCGCTTCGCGCAGGGCGGCTTCCGCCTGAGGCGGGCCCATGGTGATAACCGTGACCTTGCCTTGAAAACGCTCACGCAAACGCAGCGCCTCTTCGATCGCGTACATGTCGAACGGATTGACGATCGATTGCACGCCTTCGCGGATCAGGGTGTTGGTTTCCGGATTAATCCGGACATTGGTAGTATCCGGGACTTGTTTAATGCAAACGACAATATTCATAAGCGTTATTTTTTCGAATTTGCCAGCGATTCCTTGATCAGGTTATTGGCAATGATCTCGCGCTGGATCTGGTTTGTTCCTTCATAAATCTGGGTAATCTTGGCGTCGCGCATGAATTTTTCCACCGGGTATTCGCGCATATAGCCGTATCCGCCGTAAATCTGCACCGCGTCGGTGGATACCCTCATAGCCACATCCGAAGCATACATCTTGGCCATAGCCGATTCTTTGGATACCTTGGTATTGCCGCTGTCGATCATCCGGGCCACGCCATAGACCAGGCCGCGGGCCGCTTCGATCTCGGTAGCCATGTCCGCGAGCATGAATTTAACGCCCTGGTTGGAGCAGATCGGCTTACCGAACTGCACCCGCTGACGGGAATATTCCAGAGCCAGATCAAAAGCGCCCTGGGCAATACCCAGTGCCTGGGCCGCGACTCCCGGCCGGGACATATCAAATGTCTTCATGGTAATGATAAATCCCATGCCTTCTTTTCCCAGTAAATTATCTTTATGTACTTTGCAATCCTGAAAAACAAGTTCGCTGGTAGTCGAAGAACGGATTCCCAGTTTTTCTTCTTTTTTTCCGAAAGTAAACCCTTTAGTCCCTTTTTCGACGATAAACGCCGATGAACCGCGCTGTCCTTTGCTTTTATCGGTCATGGCAACCACGGTATAAATCTCGGCTTCGCCGCCGTTGGTGATGAAATGTTTCAAGCCGTTGAGGATATAATAATCCCCTTCGCGGCGGGCCGTGGTCTCAATCGCCCCGGCATCGCTGCCGGCATTGGGCTCGGTCAAACCGAACGCGGCCAGTTTTTTTCCGCTGGCAATGTCCGGAAGATATTTCTTTTTCTGCGCTTCGCTGCCGAAAAGAATGATCGGGTCGGTTCCCAGGGCGGATGCCGCGTAACTAACGGCCACGCCTCCGCACACACGGGAAAGTTCTTCGGTCACCAGGCACAGGTCCAGGATACCGCCGCCCATACCGCCGTACTTTTCCTCTATATATACACCGAAAAGATCGGCCTCGGCCAAAAGTTTGATTACCGGCCAGCAAAATTTTTCTTCACGGTCATATTCGGCAACGATCGGCTTGAGTTTTTCCTGGGCAATCTTGCGTGCCAGATCCCTGACCATTATCTGCTCTTCAGTAAGCAAATAATCCATAATAATTAACTCCTTTCATAACAACTGTTCAGTGTACAGCTGGCAGGCTCATTGACCATCCAAGCCGCAAAATAAGTGGGTTTATTATACCCAAAATAGCAGTTGCTGTCAATGCAGTACTTCTATCAATACTACAGGGCAACCATGTTCTCGTTGCCCTGCGCAAAAACACACCTTAATAAATTGTCTTTAAATTCCCTTTAATACCAGGGTCACGTTATGCCCGCCAAACCCCAGGGAGTTGGACATGGCCGCTCTAACCCGCTGTTTACGCGCCGTATTCGGCACATAATCCAGGTCACAATCCGGATCGGGATGTTCATAGTTCATCGTAGGCGGGATAACCCCTTCTTTGATCGTCAAGGCAATCGCCGCGCATTCAACCCCGCCGGCAGCGCCTAAGAGATGTCCGGTAACCGATTTCGTGGAACTAACCGCTACTTTTTTCTTGGCATCCGGACCAAATACTTTTTTAATCGCTAATGTTTCAATTTTATCGTTCATAGGAGTAGAAGTCCCATGCGCGTTAATATAATCAATGTCATCGATACTTAACCCGGCATCTTTTAAAGAAAGGCTCATGCAGCGCGCGCCTCCGTCGCCTTCCGGATCCGGCGCAGTAATGTGATAGGCGTCGCCGCTCATCCCATACCCCACCATTTCGGCATAAATTTTCGCTCCGCGCTTGCGGGCATGTTCATATTCTTCCAGAAAAACAATCCCGGAACCTTCGGCCATGAGAAAACCGTCCCGTTCCCGGTCAAACGGCCGGGACGCGTGGATAGGGTCGTCATTGCGCGTGGTCAATGCCTTGAGCGCGCAAAAGCCGCCGAAGCCCAGGGGGGTAATACAGCTTTCCGTTCCGCCGGCAAGCATCATATCCGCGTCGCCGCGCTGGATAACCTTGAACGCGTCTCCGATGGAATGCCCGCCGGAAGCGCAGGCCGTGGTAACGCATGAATTCGGCCCTTTCAGACCGAGACTGATTGAAACCTGGCCCGGCGCCATATTCACGATAAGCATGGGGATCAAAAACGGCGATAGCCGTTTCGGGCCTCTTTCCAAATAATTACGCGCCTGTTCCTCAACCACACGCAAGCCGCCGATACCGGTCCCGATAATCACGCCGATACGGTTCGGATCTTCTTTGCCCAGCTCAATTCCGGCATCATTGAACGCCATAGTACTGGCGCACACGGCAAACTGGACAAACTTATCCATGCGTTTGAGTTCTTTAGGATTAATACACCAGGAGGGATCGAAATTCTTAACTTCCGCGTCGATATGGGAAGAAAAATCCTTGGCGTCAAAGTAACTGACAAACCCCGCGCCGCTTTTCCCCTCGCATAATGAACGCCAGAAATCATCTTTGGTATTACCAACCGGTGAAACCACACCGATGCCTGTAACTACAACTCTTCTTTTTTCCATTAGCTGCAAATACCGGTTGCCATTATTCTTTGGTTTTTTCGCCGATATACTTTATCGCTTCACCGACGGTGGTCATTTTCTCGGCATCTTCATCCGGGATCTCAATGCCAAACTCTTCTTCCAGAGCCATTACCAACTCGACCGTATCCAGGGAATCGGCACCCAAGTCGTCTACAAATGAAGCGGTCGGAGTTACTTCTTCGGCTTTAACACCTAACTGATCGACAATGATTGATTTCACCTTATCTTCCACTGACATGATTCTTCTCCTCCTTCTTTCAGGGATGCTACATGAGCATTCCCCCGTCAATCTGAATTACCTGACCTGTTATGTAACTTGATGCGTCACTCACCAAGAAAAGCACTAATTGCGCCACATCTTCCGGCTTTCCAAACCTCGCCAGCGGTATCTGCTTGAGCATAGCGGCTCTTACGTCTTCATTCAAAGCCTGTGTCATTTTGGTCTCAATAAACCCAGGCGCAATAGCATTGATATTGATATTCCTTGACGCAACTTCCTTGGCCACACTCTTGGTAAACCCGATTATCCCCGCTTTAGAAGCCGCGTAATTGGCTTGACCGGCATTTCCCATTACCCCGATGATCGATGCTACGTTGACCATGCGTCCGCTGCGTTGCTTAACCATAACCTTCAAGGCGGCTTTGGTACAGTTATAGGTGCCCTTAAGGTTAACCGAAATCACCGCGTCCCAGTCTTCTTCTTTCATCCGCAGCAGCAATCCGTCTCTGGTAATGCCCGCGTTATTGATTAGTATATCTATTTTTTTAAATTTGTCAATAACTTTGTTCACCATCTCTTCGCATTGCGATAAGTCCGTCACATTCAAGGCAATCGGTAATACCTGCACGCCCATTTTTCCGATTTCCAGCGCGGCATTGTTCAATTCTTCGGCATTAACATCGCATAAAACGCAATCCGCGCCCTCTTTTGCCAATCCCCGCGCTATTTCCAAACCAATACCCCGTCCGCCTCCGGTAATAACCGCCACTTGTCCTTTTAATTTCATATCGAGCCCCCTGAGTTTGCTTTTAATTGGACAATGTCTGCCCACTTATCAACATTAACCACAACTAATTGTTTATCAATACGTTGCAACAAACCACGTAAAACCTTGCCCGGCCCCAGTTCATAATAGTGCGTAAATCCGTTTTGTTGCAAAAGCCGGATGGTTTTTTCCCAGTAAGTCGTGTGCGCCACCTGCTGAACCAGTAATTTTCGGATCGTCTGTTCATCGGAGACGAATTCGGCAGTCACATTCGGGACAAACAGCGTTTGCGGTTTACGCATCGGTACCTTGGCCAGCTCAAGACTTAGTTTTTCCACTGCCGGCTGCATTAAGCTGGAGTGAAACGGACCGCTTACATCCAAAGGTATAACCCGCTTTGCTCCGGACTGTTGCGCCAATTCACCGGCCTTGGTAATGGCCGAATGGGATCCGGAAAGCACGATTTGCCCGGGGCTGTTGAGATTGGCGATTTCCGCTCCGGACTCCCGGCAAACCTTCTGCGCGGCCTCCAGTTCAAGCCCCAGAACACAGGACATTGTGCCCGGATTTCTCTGTGAGGCCTCATCCATGAATTGGCCGCGTTTATGCACCAGCATTACCGCATCGGCAAATGCCAAACTTCCGCAGCCGACCAAAGCGGAATATTCGCCCAAACTCAATCCGGCGCACGCGGCCGGATTGATATTAAAGGAAGGATCGCCGTTCAAAGCCTCAAACGCGGCAATACTCAGGGTAAGAATAGCCGGCTGACATACCGCGCTCTGGGTCAGTTTTTCCTGAGGGCCTTCAAAACAGATCCGGGTTAAAGGAAAGCCGAGAACCGCGTCGGCCTGATCAAAAACCGCTTTTGCCCGGGGGCAAGCCTCGTAGAGCTCTTTGCCCATGCCGATGTACTGCGCTCCCTGCCCGGGGAATATATACGCTATTTTTTCCGTAGCCATGTGCCTCCTGGTTTTACTTAAGCGGGCCGGTTATTTAGCCTGGTTGATTTTACCGGCGGCCACCGCTTCCACGATATGTTGATTGACATTGTTCAGGAGTGATTCCTGGGCCACACGAATAGCGTTCTTGATGGCATTCGCCGAAGACCCTCCATGCGCGATGATACATACGCCGTCGATTCCCAGCAACGGCGCTCCCCCGTATTCGGAATAATCGATCTCTTTTTTCAAGGCGTTAAACGCCGGCGCGCTCAATAAAGCTCCCAGCATGGTAATAATATTGGTCGAAAGTTTGCGTTTAAGCATTTCCTTGATCGCATCAGCCAGTCCCTCGGAAACTTTTAACACCACGTTCCCCAAAAAGCCGTCGCAGACAATCACATCGCAATCGCCCACATAGATATCGCGGCCTTCGACATTGCCGATAAAATTGATATTTTGGTCCAGTTCCAGTAATTTAAAGGTTTCTTTGACAAATTCCGGCCCTTTGGTCTCTTCTTCTCCGATATTAAGCAGACCGACGGTAGGATTGGATTTATTCAGGACAAATTTACTGTAAATACCACCCATGATGCCGTATTGAAGCAGGTGTTCCGGACGCGGGTCGATATTCGCGCCCATATCGATAACCTGAACCACGCCTTTGAGTGTGGGCAGGATACAGCTTATCCCCGGACGGTCGATACCCGGTAAAAGCCGCAGCCCCAGGCTTGCCGCGCAAACCACGGCCCCGGTATTGCCGGCGGATACAATGGCATCGGCTTTTTTTTCTTTGACCATCCGGACCGCGACGTTGATCGAGGAATCTTTTTTCCGGCGGACACTGACCGCCGGAGATTCATCCATACGGATTACTTCGGAAGCATCGACGACGGAAACAGCCGGGGGGATCCGGCGTTTCAAAGCGGAAAGCTTTTCTTCGATAAGCTTTTTTTGACCGACCAAAATTATATCGGCCTTTATCGTCTGTGCAGCCAGCAACGCACCGGCAATCTCCATATCCGGCGCCTTGTCCCCACCCATGGCATCAACGGCTATTCTCATATATGTATGCGCCCCCTCAGTCCGCCTATACCCGATTATTTTTTAGGTTTTTTCTCTTTCTGCTCGATGTACTTTTTTCCTTTGTACATCCCGCAATGCGGACAGATACGATGGGGTGGTTTCGGCTGCTTACAATGCGGGCACAGCGACAGCGCCGGGCCATCGATCTTGGTCTGCGCTCTGCCTTTGTCACGCCGGGTTTTCGAATGTTTCCGTTTTGGATGCGCCATGACTATCCTCCTTATTATTCTTGATTCTTGCTTTATCGGTTACAGTTTAAGATGCGTACGAAAGACAGACTCATCGTCCGTCCCGCACCCACAATCACTTTCGTTTAAATTCCAGCCGCAACGGGAACAAAGCCCTTTGCAATCTTCTTTACACAACAAACGATCCGGATAATTCAGGATTATTTCTTCCCGCGCCAGCTGGGTGATATCGATGATGTTTTCTTCCACAACCGGCTTTATTATTTCCCGGTCACACGCGAACCGCCGCTGTCCCGGTTTGAGACATCGCGCGCAATTGAATTTAATACTGCTGTTGACCCGTACGCGGATATGCAAATTATCAAACTCACGCCGTACTTCAGCCTGTATGGTCACCGGTTCCCGAAAGATAATATCATCCCGTTCGACATCAATCTCATCGGCCGAATGGGTTTCTTCAACCACCAGGCCGGTTCTCGGGATTTCATTGACAACAATCTTCATTTTTTATTTTTCACCAATTCATACGTATCAAACGCGATCAATCGTTCTTCATCGGTATGAATGGTCAATATCTTGATCCTGCGGCCCAGCACATTGCTCATTTCCTTGCTCAGGCGCTGTTTCATGATCGCGACATTCTCGCCGATCCCGGCGGTCAGGATCACGGTATCGGCGCCGTTCATCACCGCGATATACGCGCCGATATATTTCTTTACCCGGTAAATGAACACATCGATCGCCAATTTCGCCCGGTGATTGCCTTTTTTGGCGCATTCCAGCAAATCACGCATATCATTGCTTATCCCGGAAAGACCCAATAGGCCGCTTTTGCGGTTCATCAAGTCGTTAACCTGGTTAATCGTCATTTTTTCTTTTTCCATTATATAACCCACCAGCGCCGGGTCAATATCCCCGCAGCGCGTGCCCATGAGCAGCCCTTCCAAAGGGGTAAAACCCATACTGGTATCGACCGACTTTCCGTTCTTGACCGCGGTAATGCTGCATCCATTACCCAGATGGCAAGTGATCAGTTTCAATTTTACCAGCGGCCGTTTAAGCATCTTTGCCGCGGCCTCGGCCACATAACGATGGCTCGTACCATGAAATCCATAGCGCCGGATACAGTACTGTTTATATAATTTATACGGCAACCCGTACAGATAGGCCTCTTCCGGCATGGTTTGATGAAACGCGGTATCAAATACGGCAACCTGCACGGTATGCGGAAATATTTGCATTGTCCCGCGGATACCGTTATAAGCCGGAGGATTATGCAGCGGAGCCAGTTTTCCGTAATATTTTATCCGCTCCATTACATGTTTATCGATAACCACCGATGATTTAAACTCCTCCCCGCCGTGGACCACCCGATGTCCGATGGCATGGATAGCGGACTTTTCCTCAACCGCGCCCCATTCCGGGTGCGTCAACAGACCGGCAATGATTTCCACGGCCGAAAAATAATCCGGGACGCCGATAGTTTGTTTGTGTTTTTTTTCACCTTTACGGTGCGTGACCGAAGCTTCCTCGCTGCCGATCTTTTCGACGATTCCGTTCAGCAGGGACGCTTTGCGTTCCATGGAAAAAAGCTGATATTTTATCGAGGAGCTCCCACAATTGATGATCAGGATGTTCATTATTTTCCTTCTTCTACGGCGCGAATCGCCGTGGTGCAAATAGCATCGACGACCTCATCGACCGTACATCCGCGCGATAAATCGCTGCAGGGCTTTTTCAGGCCGTTCAGGATCGGGCCGATCACTCCGGCCTTGGCCAGTCGCTGGGCCATTTTATAACAAATATTTCCGGCATTCAAATCCGGGAAGATCAGCACATTCGCATGCCCGGCAACGTCGCTATCCGGCGCTTTTATCTTGGCAACCTCCGGAACAATGGCCGCGTCCAGCTGAAATTCGCCGTCGGCAATGAGGTCCGGGAATTTTTCGTGAATGATTTCGCGCGTACGGGTGATTTTATCGACCATCTCGTGGCTGGCGCTGCCTTTGGTGGAGAAACTCAGCAGGGCCACCCGCGGCTCTTTCTGCACCAGGATCCGGAACAGGTCCGCGGCCGAGGCGGCAATGTTCGCCAATTGCATCGGAGACGGATCCGGAACGACGCCGCAGTCGGAAAAGATAAACGTTCCGGCTTCTCCATATTGGCAATCCGGGACACAGATAAGAAAACAACTTGATATGGTACGCACCTTTTCGCCAAAACCGACGCAGTAAATCGCCGCTTTGGCCACATCCGCGGTGGTAGTCACCGCCCCGGCAACCATGCCGTCGGCACTGCCGTTGCCGACCATCATCGCCGCGAAAGTAACCGGATTTTTCACCTGAGCAAGCGCCTGCTCTTCGGTAACTCCCTTATGCCTGCGTATTTCATAAAATTTTTGGGCAAAACCGGGTAATTCCGGACTGGTCAGAGGATTAACCACCGGCACCCCGGAAAAATCGAATCCGTCGGCAGCGGCGGTCTTAAGAAAATCCGGATCGTCGGAAACCAAAATCAGCCGGGCCAGTTTCTGCTCGATCGTGAATTTCGCCGCCTGTAAAACCCGTTTATCCCGGGTCTCCGGAAGAATCACCGTACGCTGCACTGCCTTGGCACGTTTTCTAATCGTTTCTAAAATTTCCATACATCGTCTCCTGCTATCGACCGGCGCGCTTTTTAAGCTCCCGTGTTTTTTCGTTAAGTTTTTCGGCAACGAACGGCGGTACGAATTCCGATAGATTCGCATCGTACAACGCCATCTCTTTGGTCAATTTACTCGATAAAAACGAATACGACTCTTTAGGCATCATAAAGATAACTTCGATATCTTTATTCAATTTCCGGTTGGTCAAGGCCATCTGAAATTCATATTCAAAATCGGAAATCATGCGCAATCCGCGAATAACCACGTTACAATTTTTTTTCTGCACATAATCGACCATCAACTCGTCAAAACTGTCGAGCACGACGCCGTTGATCCCGCTGGTTGCCCGGCTGAGCATGTCGATACGCTCTTCCGTACTGAACAACGGGCTTTTTTCGGCATTCTTGGCGACGGCAACGATAACCTCGTCGAAAATACGGGCCGCCCGCTTGATCAAATCAACATGTCCGTAGGTTACCGGATCGAAGGTTCCCGGGTATACCGCGCGTTTTTTCATTTGCGGCGCATCCTCTCCATAATAAATATATCACTGGCAACAAACGCGCAGTGATATATAAATCCCCCGTAATTGTTATCCTGCCGCCCTCTGTCCGGGAATAAAATTATCGCCGTGCACCGGTAAGAACCCGCAGCGAGAGGCTATAATGCCGCACCATCACATGTTGGTGTAAAAAGAGACAAAAGTGTCCCCATATTTCTTATTCTGCCATAGCGTTAAAGGTGAACACTCTGACGGCATTTCGTCCGTTTTGGAGTGTTCGATGACCACTATTGCAGGCGGAAGTACTATATCATAACCGCAGATTTCGAGCAAGCATTTTTTTGCCAGATCCCGGCCGTACGGAGGATCGGAGAAAATGAGCGGAAATGTCTGTGATTGCCGTTTAAACCACGGCAAAACGGCAAAAACATCCCGGCAAAGTATCCGGCACCGGGACTCTACACCCAACGCAGCCGCGTTTTCCCGGATAACGCCGCAGCAAACCCTTTGGGTCTCGACAAAAGTGACACTGCGCGCTCCGTTGCTCAATGCCTGAAAACCAAGGGCTCCGCTGCCGCTGAAAAGGTCAAGCACGTCTTTTCCTTCAACGAAATCCATCAGGACATCGAAAATTGCTTTGCGGACCATTTCCCGGGTCGGACGGACAAGGCTGGATTTAGGCATGATAATGCTCCGGCCTCTTAATGTACCGGTAGTAATCCGCATGATGAAAAAACCTTTCCCGCGTTCATTCTTCGGCGAAGACGGTAATCATTGTTCCCGGTTTAGCTCCGCCTGGATCTCGAAATCAAGCAGTTCATTATCTTTTATTTTGCGACGGCTGGAATAATTTAGCCGGCCGTTCCTAAAAAATGTCGATTTTTCAATCTTGGACACAAAATCGAGAACATCCTGTAAATTATCGGTTTGCCCGCGTACGACCATACTGCCGTTTTCATTGATCGAAAGCATATTCAACACACACGAGGAAGATGTAAGATTGACCAGATCGGTAACCGCGTCCAGAATAAGGATTTGCGCGCTAACCTGCTGCTTAACCATCTGCAATTTCTGCAGTTTGGCCATAATCATATCCGCCTCCGGTTTCAGGCGCCGGAAACGTTCCTCGAGCATAGCCAAATAGGTTTTTTTATTATGCAGGGAAACCATAAATATCGCCCCGGCGATAACCACATTCACCAACAACAGCGCCGTGGTAAGAATCAGTTTTCTTTTGATCCGTTTGAACACTTTTTTCGCCAGGAATTCATCGCTCAACAGGTTAACCTGCTGTTCGCCGGACACCGCCAGGCCACAGGCGATATCCAAACGCGGTTCAATCCGCACCGGGATGTCGAAATATTCTTTCAGCATGGCCGCTACCGGCGATAAATCCGTGTTCCACCCGCCGAGGATCAATTCCTGCACGGCCTTTTCCCGGGACATATGCAGAAAAGATTCTATGCTGTGACGGATCTCGCTGCTTAAAACCTGGGGTAAATTTTTCTGCTGGTCGACCAGAAAACCGCGGCTTAAAACCAGCTTGCCGTCGGAAATGATGAGGATTTCCACCACGCTGTCTTCGTAATAGGCCACAATTACATTCCGGCCGGACAAACACGATTTATCCGGATCGTCAACGAAACGCAGGCAATGGAAAAGAGCTAAACTGCTCAAATATACCGCTTCCAGGTTCAGACCGATCTCCCGCAGCCGCTCAACCTGCTTCATCACCTCTTCTTTATGGGCCACAACCACGAAGGTATCGGCGTATCCGTTGGCGCGGGAGTCAAGCACGACAAAGCGGGTAATCGTTTCCTCCGGCTTTATCGGCAGCAGGTCCGCGGCTTCATAATTGACCATCCGGGCAATCTCAGGCAAATCATGGGAGGGAAAAGAAAAAAACCGGACACTGACTTCGTAACGGAAAAAGCAACTCAGCACCGCGCCCAGCACAACCCCTTTTTCACGCAAAGCCGTCTTAACGGTGTTTACGTCAAAAAGCGGCTGCGGCACCGGAACCACCGCCTCTTTGCTTATCAGGCAAGAGCGGCCTTTTAGCGTATACTCCACCCAACGGATTTTCTGCTTTGTCGAATACACGACGGTTTTGACCACAACCTAATTCTCCTTTGCCATCAACACGATGAATTTTTTATCCTGACGTTTAATCACCAGTTCCATTTTTTTAGCGATATGCTTACGCCGGGAAACCGCCCGGGCCGTAACATGAAACACCGCGGAATCAACTTTCCCGGCTTTGACCACCGCGCTTACCTGTGCCGGGGTCAACCCCAATAAAGATAATTCCTCCGAAAGGGTTTCGTTTTTTTCGAACGGTGCCGTTATGCGGCGGCTGAGAATAGCCTCCAGCGCCGTATCGCTCATATCCGGGATCATCGCCAGAACTTCTTTGGGCGCGGTATTGATATTAATCCGGCCGTCGGAAAAAACGGTCAGCAAATCCGGCATTCCGGGAATTCCCATCGCCGGATCACCGTAAAAATCCTGCCGGCTCAATCCCGTCGTATCCAGCACTTCACGGATCACGTTAAACGGCCGCGCTTTCTCCAAAGCAGCAACCATATCTTCATCGATAAGCGGAAAAACCGTTTTCAAAGATTGCATCATGGCATGCGGCGCGGTATTAATATTCATCAATCTGTCCTCGTCAACCACGGTGCACGACAACAACCCGTCTTCGTTTTGTAAAGAAAGATCTTTACTCCACGGCTCCGACAAAGCGTCAAAACCGTTCGTCTCCTCCGCCAGTACGGCCAAACAGCGGTTAAACCCTTCCCGGGCCAGATAAGACATGCGCATCTGTTCATTAGCCAGGCTCTGCAGCCTGACGCCAATCCGGTTTTTAACCCCCAGGGTCAGCGCCGTGACCGATAAAAAGAACAATACCCACAGCACAATAACCAGGACAATACCCTGGCGCGCTTCATTGCGACACTTCTGATTCGGATAAATCGATTTCATTGGCCACCGGTATCATCACATATTTGACCAGGCTCTCCGGCTCTTCGGCGTTATCCGCCGGGCCGCAGCCGAATTCAATTCTAACCTGATTCGGCAGGCGTTGTTCTTCCGGCCATTCGTCATACCAGGTCTGATCTTTCGCATCGAAATAACGCAAAGCAAAAACCCGCACGTTGTTGTTCAGTACTGCGCTTTGCGGCGGGGTATCGTTGTCCAGCTCCCGGATCTTCTTCCGGCTCAGATACAGGGTACCCCCGGCATTTAGATTATCCCGGCTGTTATAAACAATGAGATTCTCCACGTCCCCTTCCGCGGTGACCGAGAAAAAATCCAGCCTATCGGCGGTTCCGATAAATTTCAGCCGTTCGTTCCGGGGATCAATAAACGCGCTGCGCAAAGCCTGCGCCAGATTTTCGACAACCCTGGCCGCCTGATAGCCGCTGTCTTCGCGGACCGCTTCCCGCTTCCAAACTTTAATCCCCAGATAGAGACTGGTATAAACCGATGCCGCAACCACCGCAAAGATGGTAATGCTCACCAGCAATTCTAATAATGTGAACCCTTTATTCATTGGCTGTATTATAACACGAACAAAGACTAAGTAAAAAGGCAAAAGTAAAAAGGAAAAAGCGTAGATTAGGCGTTGGGTTTCAGAGAAAACCCATGCCCAAAAACCAACAACCTACCATCTGCGGTGACGCAATACGCACGACTCAATATGCAATACTAAAAATATTCTCCAAACAAAAAAGCCAGGACATTCATTCCTGGCTTCTTTGTTGCAACTATCTCAGGACCACTCACCCTGTGCTTTCTTTGATCCAGCGCAAATACGGCGCGCTTCCGGCAATTATCGGCAGGGCGATGATCTCGGGAACCTCATAACTGTGATGCTGCCGGACAATCCGTTCCAGCCGGCCGAATAATCTGCGCTTAGTTTTAACAATAAGCAACGTTTCGGCAGCCCTTTCCTTCTTCCCTTTCCAGGTAAACAATGACTGAACCGGGGTCATGGCGCTGCAAGCGGCCAGCTTTTCCGAGACTAAAAGCTGCGACAATACCATGGCTTCTTTTCTTGTCCCCGCGGTAATCAGCACAACCACATATTCTTCAGGTTTTGACACAACGTTACCCTCGGATCAGCTCTTGCGCAAAACAATCTTAAACTCATTCATCCCGTCAATGACGACATGGCCTTCACGAGCCAACCAGCCTAGACTCATCAACACCAGGTCTCTCGGCTTATCAATCCCCTTGACCAGATCGGCCAATTTCACTTCCCCCTGTTCATCCAGATAGTGCCAGATATCCCCGGCAACTATTCCTATCTCCATAATCATGCCGTTACCTCCTTTTTATTGTAACTGCCGCATTGCGGACACACGGTCATCTGCTGATCAAACACGCTCGCATAAACAAACGTGCAAATAGAGCATTGCCAAAGATGGCATTCCTTATCGCAGAACGATTCCTTATCCTTTGATTTCAGCAATGAAGAAACCGCCATTCCCCCGATAAATATACCGATAAATAACAGAACATAATAGGCAACGGCCTGTCCGAACAATAAATGTATCATTGTAATGTAAACACCAGTTTGATAATGCCCCATTGTTTTTCCTGCGGGGCGTCACCCGAAATCGGAATAAACCTCCATTTACGGATATAGCGGATCCCGATTTCATCCAGTTCCGGATATCCCGAAGAGGTGATCTTTTCAATCGGACCGACGGTCCCATCGGGAAGAATTAAAAATTTCAGTTCCAGTTCAAAATCGTTGCCGATTTCTTTGGCCCATTCCGGGTATACCGGCAACTCCGGTTTAAACAGGATTGCCCGCTTAAGGCCTTCCCCCATTTTTTCGGTAACCGTTTCTTTCTGCGACGGAACCGGCGACAACGATACGTCCGGTGAAGCCTTTTCCGATAATTCGCCAAACGGCAAACCTTTTTTTTCGCCCCGCACCGCCGTATCGATCTGGTGTCCAGCCGGCGAAACACCGTTCCCGGATTCAGCCGAGGGAACTTCATGCCGGGGGTCGATCAGCGACCCCCAGAATGTAACCGGGCTATAATCCGGACGGGTAAGCTGCGGCGTCCACACCACACTAACCGCCTGAACCCCAAGCAGATGCCATATCAGAGAACACGACAACGTGATCGTAAAAATACTTTTTTCCCGCATTATTCACTTTATTTCCTGCAAAGTCGCAATATTTATCTGACCGATACCGACTTTGCGGCAAACATCCCACACCCGCACCACGGTGCCGATCTGGGCATTCTTATCCGCTTTGATCAGTAACGGTTTATCCTGTTTCGAAGCGACAAGATCGCTCAGGAAACCCTGTAGTTCAGACGGAGTTATCGGTTTTTCGTTCAGGTAAATAATATTTTCGCTATTAACGGTAAGAATAATATTTTTTTCCTTGATCACTTCCGAGGTCACCGCTTTGGGCAAATTGATCTTGATCCCCGGCATCACCACAAAACTCGAGGTAAGGATAAAAAAAAGCAACAACAGGAAGACCATGTCCACCAAAGGAGTGATATTGATCTCCTTGCCGCCTCGTTCCAATTCTACGTGCCTGCGGAAACGCATCGGACCCCTACTTTCGCTGCGAAAGGATGTTCAATAAATCCGTGGCGAGAATTTCCATTTCCACGACAACACTTTCGACTTTAGCCACCAGATAATTATAGGCCACAAAACTGGGAATAGCGACAACCAGACCGGCAACGGTCGTGATCAATGCTTCCCAGATCCCTTTGGCCAGGATCGAAGGGTCGACCGGAGTCATTGCCTGGGCCCGCTGCTGAATAAGCTGAAACGTGCTGACCATACCGGTAACCGTTCCCAATAATCCCAGCAACGGTCCGACGTGCGCGATCGTAGCCAATGAACTCAGATTTTTTTCCAGTTTCGGAACTTCATGCAGCCCGGCATCCTCGATCGCCTCGCGGATTTCCTGACGGGAACGGTCGTGCCGGGAAATCCCGGCTTTTAAGATATGGGCGATCGGGCCGTGCGTCTGTTCGCAAATTTCCAAAGCTTCGGAGATACGGTTGCGTTTCAGGGCCGCGGTAATTTCATCCATAAATTTGGTCGTATCGATAGCGGAACGATAGAGATTAATAATCCGTTCCAGGATAATCGCTACCGCGAATATCGAACAAACAATGATCGGGATCATGACCGGGCCGCCTTTATTGATCACATCGACTTTTATATACAGCCCAACGGCAATAGCGCACGAAGCCAGAACCCCGAATATTTGCATCATCATAGTTTGCATAGCCAGCAACCCCCTTTATTATCGAAAATCTTTATTCCACACATAAAAAATGTTTCCGGAAAGATCGGTATATTCGAAAAAGAATGCGGCGAGACCTCTCGGAACATGCTGTTCCCGGTTGTTGCTAAGAACTTGCGATCAAAAACAAGCCATCAAAACCGGATCATAATCCCGGATAACGCGTTCCGGCCCTGATTGGGATATCCCTTGACGATTTCGTAGTGGTCATTTAATAAATTATCAATTAAAACAAAAAATGTCAAGTAATCTTTCGCCTCATACGCCAGCTTAGAACCGAGCAGAAAATACCCGCTGGAACTCTCGCGGGAATCACCCTGATAGTAGCGCCGGCCGAAGTAGTCCCCGGCGATCGACATCTTCAAATTCGGGGCAAAACGGTAGGTGATTCCCATGGAAATTTTTTGTTTCGGCTCATACGGGACAAATTCGTACCGCGTGTCTTCGCTCTGGATATTTCTGAGGTTCAAACTGAAAAAATGGCTGAACGATTCGGTCCAGTTATATTCCGTGGCAACCTTCAGCCCCCCGATATTGACTTTTTCGATCACCTCCGGAGTATACAGACCGTTGGCATCCCGGTCTCCCCAAAACCACATGTCTTTGTCCTGGCTTACATAGACCAGGACATTGGTACGCCACTCACGGCTCACATTCCAATCCAGCTGATAGGCGATGCTCGTCGTCCGGACCGGACGCATCCGCTCCGGATTAACCTCGACATAACTTTCATCGAGATACATCCGGCTGAACACTATCGGGGCGCATTCCCGCGTTACCACCAGCTTATGCAGGCATTCATCGTTTTCTTTGAATATCAACTCCGCAAACGGCGACGGACGCTGTCCGAACATTTCCTGGGAAAAAATATTCGCACCGATTACCAGCGACCATTGGTCATTGAATTCCAGGGGACGAACCCGGATTTTCGAATCCAGGATAACTTCATCGTATATATCCATCAGCCGGTTCTGATACAGATCGACATTGACGACGTTTCCATCCGCTTCAATGTCTGCCCGGATCCCGGCGACCTTATGTCTAAAATCAGCCGGAACGATATCATTGTCCATAAGCGAAAATTCATAATAGGGAGCTATATTGACCCGGGTATCGCCCTCGGCGTGATGAGCCATCAGGGACATTTTAAGATCGGTATTGCGGCGTTTGGCGTCACCGGTCGGAGCATCGACCGGCCCGGGTAATTCCATGATTTTATCGAAATAATCGGTAATAAATACCACGCCGTTTTCTTCGCCTACCGGCATGCCGAGCTGCAAACCCGGCCGGTACGTCGTAAACGCGCTGTTCGCCCGTTCTCCGTCGGACGAATTGATATCCAACTGCCCGGTGTAATAGAATGACGGGGTTCGCTCCGAATGTTTAACTTCCAGCAACCGGGTATCGAAACGCCCATAAGAAACATTGACAAACCCGGAGCTTTCTTTTTCCAAAGCACTGCTTTCCGCTTCGTTCGGGTAGGCATGCGTATCCGGTTTAACTTCGCCGTCGGCAAAAAGCTGCGGATTGCTTTTTTCGCCGACGATGGTAACCTGCGGTAATTGCAATAACGGCTTTTTGATGTCCTCGGCATAAGCGCATTGGAACCCCCAGACCGCGCCCCAAATACCCGCGAAAAGCATGTTTCGGATCATTGTTTTTCCAGCCATTCCACCCTCTCCTTAGCTTCGTCTTGTTCCGGTAATTCCGCCTCTATTATTTTATGATAAACCGTCGAGGCCTGCTTATAATCTTTTCTGTTTTCGAAAATCCGTCCGACGTTCATATACGCTTTCCCCACCCATTCTTTCATCTCCGGGTAAACATAGGCCACCTTCAGATACTCATCCACGGCTTGCGCGTCATTACCGGACTTTTCCCACACCTGGGCCAAAGAATATTGTAAACGCACTTTAAACTCCGGAACAAGCTGTGAGTTAGCCAAGGCATCCCTGAGATAGGTTATGGCCGCGTCAAACTCACCTTTTTCCGCTTCGCTAACCGCCAATTTTTCCGCGGCAATCCCCGCATACAAAGACGCCGGATACGCCGTGATCAACCGCCGCAATTCCGAAGCGGCCGGCTCTTTTTTGTTTATCGCCAGGAATGCTTCGGCGGTTTTAAGCATTGATTCCGGAATAAATTCGCTGGCAGGGTATTGCTGCTGCAATAACCGCCATTGAGCTATCGCCGCGGCCGGATTCCCGGCTTTAACGGCACACAAACCCAGCTGAAACAGAGCATCATCCTCCAAACCGGTAGTTCCCGGGTTTTTGACAACCGCGGTAAAATATTCGCGCGCCCGGTCGCA
>JAQULA010000003.1 GCA_028718845.1 Candidatus Omnitrophota bacterium | reverse complement strand
CGCTCTTCCGATCTTTTGAGCCGGCAGTATGGAATGCAGATGATCCTGGAGCTTTTGCCGGATCTGAAAGAGAAGATCCCGCAGATAAAGTTTCTGATTATCGGCAAGGGAGACTATGAGAAGGCGTTGCGTGAGCTTGCCGAACAAAAAGGATTGGGCGGGACTGTCGAATTCAAAGGTTTTATCGAAGATAACAATGAAGTAGAGAAAATCTTATGTCGGTGCGCCGTGGGGATGGCGCCGTATGTCCCCTTTGAGGAGAATTATATCTATTATGCCGATCCCGGGAAACCGAAACTTTATCTGGGGTGCGGGTTGCCGATAGTCATTACCCGGTTCCCGGCGATTGCGGACGAGATTGATAAACGCGGTGCCGGCATTGCGGTAGAGTATGAACGGGAAAACATAAAAGAAGCGGTCGTGAAATTATTGAAAGACGATTCTTTTTATAAAAAATGCCGGGAGAATGCCGTTGCGTTTTCCCGGGAATTCGACACGAATTATATCCTGGAGAAAGCGCTTAAGCAGACTCTGTGTTTAAAGCGAAAATAATCGAATGATGAATTCAATCTGCTATGTCAATTATGCTCCGTACGGGAATGCCGGGCATATTCTGGATTATCTCTTGAATGCTTTTGATACGGTTGTCTATGTTTCTTTTGTTTTTCATCCGGTGGAAAAACATAACTACGTACAAATATACCGCCGGGGGGTGCTCTCCGGAAGCTTTTGCCTGCCGACGCTTCTCGTTCCCCGGAAGCATGTTCATTATTTTGCGTCCCTGCTGAGTTTGTTGACGGCAGTCGAGTTGTTTTGCCTAAGCATTTACGTGCGGCTGAAATATAAGATTAAACCGCAGATTTTTTTGGCGCCGAACGCTTTTTTAATCCTTGTGGGGATAATGCTCCGTTGTTGTTATCTCGTGGACAAGGTGATCTTTTGGGTTTGGGATTTTTATCCGATTCCGCGAAAAGGATTCTATAAGAAGATTTTTTTTAAGCTTTATTGGCGGCTGGATAAGCTGTGTACGCGCGGCGCGGATTTTTTGTGGTTTATTAATGAGCGTTTGCTGCAGGTACGGCGGGAAATTTCTTTCGAAAGTGATTTGTCCGGTCGCTGCAGCATCGTTCCTTTAGGGATGAAGTTGTTTTCCCCCGCAGGGGACAGTGAGCCGCGCGGGAGGGTTCTCGGATTTGTTGGGATGTTAAAAAGAAGTCAAGGGGTGGAACTCCTTGTGAATGCCCTGCCGGCGCTGGTAAAAGAGGTCCCGGATATCCGGGTTGAAATAATCGGAACCGGGCCGGATCAGGATTATTTTAAAAACCTGGCCGGGAAAACAATGCAGGATCAACGCATAAATTTTAAAGGTTTTATCGAAAGTGAATCGCAGATGCGCCGCATCGTTTCCTCCTGGGACGCGGCGGTGGCTCTCTATGTTCCTGAGGAAGGGAACCTTTCCGCTTTTGCCGATCCCAGTAAAGTGAAGCTTTATTTGGAATGTACGGTACCGGTCATTATGACGAATGTTCCGGTTATCGCCGAAGAAATTGGCCGAAAAAAAGCCGGAATCGTTATCGACTATGATGAAACCGCATTGGTTTGCGCCGTGAAAAAAGTTTTCACGGAAAATAGTTTTTACCGGAAAAACTGTAAAAACATGGTTTCAGGTTACGATTATTGTGCTGTCTACGATGGTGCTTTTACCCGGGTTTCGGTACCCGCAGATTAGGTGGAAACAGGTATGTTTTATCAACTCAGAAAACTATTCCGTGAAAAATTTAAAAAAGATGCGGCGTTTCTTTTCTTATTGTTTATCCTTAGTATTGTGCCTTTTGTCAAAAACGGGACCCAGGGAGTTTTGATCCCGCCTGACGCGGGAGGCGGGCTGGACATGGTGAAGCGTCTCCATAGTTATTCGTTTACATGGAACGAGCTGGATGGGACCGGGGGCGCGGATACCACCGCGTGGTATACGCCTCCTTTTATTTCGCATTTGCCGCTGGCTGTTCCGTTCGTTTTCTTTCCTTTGGAAACAGCGCAGAGACTGATGTTCATTCTGATCCTTTTTTTTCAGGGTGTGAGCGCCTATTTTTTCGTGGCGCATTTCTTTAAGGCGGAAAACAATCGGACCGCCGCGTTCGCCGCCGCGGTTTTTTATATGTTTAATCCTTGGTTCATGGGGAACTGGTGGACGGGTAATTTTTTGTTTAATTACGGCAGTATTTTTATGCCGTTGGCTCTGGGGGCGTTTATTCACGGTTTAAATGACCGGGAAAACCTGGGGCGGAATATTTTTGTTTTCGTGTTTGTTTGTACATTTATGGTTACGCCGCATGTTCAGTTTTTTCTCCTCCAGCTTTATCCGTTGATTTTTTATTTTTTTTATCATTTAATGAGGAAAAGGAATTCGGCCGATTTTTTTCACGCGCTCCGGTTCGTTTTTTTCGCTGCTGCCGGTTTTGTGCTTTTGAACCTGTTTTGGATCATCCCGGCGTTGGGGACGTTAAAACAAAACAGCGCGTATCTTAAAGTGCTCAATCCCCTGGGGGGATTTCGGGATAGCCTTTCCAGTATTCGGTTGCTTGAGTATGTGCGATTGCTGGGGATGGGAATTTATAATGAATCTTTCGACGGTTTTTATTCCTCCGGGGTCGGGTGTCTGATAAGTTTTTTGATGGTTGTTATCGCGTTTTCCGTGTCCGTTCTCAAGTTAAAGAGAAAAGACCCGGCTTGGGTAGATGAAACTTTTTTTGTCTTGTACGCTTTTATCTTTACCATGATCCCGGTCTTGATTGCCGGGAACATGGCCGTGCAGGACATCTACGTGAAACTCATCAATATTCCTGTTGCCGGAATTATTTTCTTTCCCCGCAGTTTACGGTTCCCTCAGTTGGCGGCGTTAGCCTACGCTTATCTTATTGGGGTATTCGTATTTTTTGTCGCGACAAAAATCAAGAAAGAGGATAAAACAAGGAAAGCCCTGTTTTTAACGCTTATGACCGTGATGCTGTTGGCTAATGCCGGTCCTTTTGTTTTTGGTGACTTGGGGGGGCATCTCTCCCCGGTTCAGGTTCCTTCTGATTATGAAAAAAGCGAAGTATGGCTTAAATCCCAGGCACAGGATTTTAAGTTATTTATCACTCCGCCGGCCGGAGACTGCGGGAATCTGAAATATACCTGGGCGAAGAATATCGTCCGGCACGTTGATTTTACGCCGGCATTTTTCTTGCGAAGACCGTTTATACAGAATGTGCCCTCAACGGGATTGGACTGCGGGATCATCGTAATTGCCGATTCTGCTTTGAATGGGTCTCCGTGTGCCAGCGCGATCTTATCAATTTTGAATATCAAATATATTGTGCACCGGGAAGATGTCGTGCCGTGCGAGGAAGCGATTATGGATTTTAACCCGGTTGATACAACGATTAAGTGCGCTCAATCCTTTGGGAAGCTTTCTTTTTACGCGATCCCCGAACAAAATTTTGTCCCGCATATTTATCCTTCGGTTTTTCCCGTTAATGTCGATTCGGATGGGGAAATGGCGACTTTTTTGTGTTGTAAGGATTTATTCTTAAGTCCCATGCCGGTTTTCCTCCGTCGCGAAAATTTTAAAGAAAAAAGCGGGGAGGTTCTGATGAATTCCGGGAGGGATACGGAGACTCTTTCGGACACAGCCATTCCGCATCTTGCGTTTAGAAAAATCAATCCGGCTAAATTTGAGGTTCATGTCAGCAATGCCCGGCATCCTTTTTGGCTGGTTTTCAGCGAGGGATTTCATGAATTGTGGAAGGTCTACGGAACACGCAGCGCTTTAACGGGGCCGTCGGATAAGGTGGTGGCCGAATTTCCCCGCTTAAGGGTTACGGAACTGAGCCATTCTCACGAGTTTATTCCGCACGATGTCCGGTTTATTTTCGAAACGCCGCTGCCGGTACATCATGAAATAGTCAACGGTTACGCTAACGGCTGGTATATCGATCCGAATGTCCTGGGCAGGGGGGATGACTTTACTCTAATACTGTATTTTTATCCGCAAAGCCTGTTTTACTGCGGGTTAATTGTTTCACTCGCGGTGATGTTATTATGGGCATGTGTGCTGGGTTATAATCATTACAAGAGGAGAAAACATGCTGCGTCTAAATCGATATAAAATTGGCTGGGGTATATTTTTTTCCGTGATCTTGACCGGTGCGTTTCTTCAACTAGCCGATTTTGAAACGAAAAAGGTCGAATTCAAGCAGGAAGAAGACATTAAAACGGCTTCGCCGGTTTTTGTGAAAAAAATATTTTTAAACCGGAAGAGTGAGTATATCCTGCAGCTTAAATATCGTTCTCCGGAAACGGAGGGGGAAGCGGTGACCTTTAACGGTCATCGGCTGGAGATGCGGGGCGGGAATACTTCCAAAAATCTGGTTACCGTGCATTATTACTATATCCCGCAACATATCAGCGAAACCGGGAACGGGGAATTGAAAATTTCTTTCTATCCAGTAAAGCCGGCCTATTTTGACGTAAGGCTGACAAATTATCTTGTCGCTTTGAACCACGGCAACGTGCTTCTGACCTTGAAAAACGCGAGAATTGTTATTGAGAAAAGGTATGTTTTATGGGCGATGGCCGCTGTTTTTTTCTTCTTTTCCGTGTTCCTGTGGATAATGCTGATGAGTCTTGCCGCCGATTTCTTTAATTTTCCGGAAGGAGCGGCCTTGTTCGTCTGCATTGTTTCATTCCTCCCGGTGACGGGGATGCTCTCGTTTGTAGCCGTGACCTCTTTTTATGGTCCGTATTCAATGATTGTTGAGTGGTCTTATTTATGCCTGGCGGTATTTCTTATCGTGAGCGCAACGGGAATATTTTTGAACTTTTTGTTGCTATGGTGCCTGAGACCCGGCGATTTGTCGGGTGATTACCGCAATAAAATAATGAACCGCGGCAAATATGTCGTCCCCGCGTGGTTCAAAAGGACAACTTCCTGGCTTGGCGCGCAACGGGTGTCGGACAAGCTGATTATCATGTTTGCCGTTTTATTTTCGCTCTGCTCGGTTCTTCTTGCGTTTGGCTTAAAAAATGCCGCGGAAAAACTGGGGAACGTTGCTTATTATGTTCTTGCCGGCGGGCTTTTGGCAAGAATAACGGGATCCCGGGGAAATGAAAAAAAACCATAGTCATATCCGGAAAACAATAGTTGTCATTTTAGCAGCCTATGCGGCGGTCAGCGCCTACGCTACTTTCCCGCTGATTTTTAAAGTGAATAAGGTTTTGTACGGGGGAGGCACTGATCCGCTGGCGTGGATCTGGCGTTTTTGGTGGTTACATTATTCCGCGTTTCATGCCGGCTCTCCTCAGTCCGTGACGCTGCTTATTTATCCCTTCGGAGGAGAACAGCCGCTCGTGTATCCTTTCTGGGATATGATTAACCGTTGGCTTGCGATCGCTGTCGGCGAGATTGCCGCGTATAATCTCCAGATCATCGCGAGTTTTTTTCTTTCCGCGCTGGCCATGTGCGGGCTGATATATTATTTTACGAAGAATTTTACCGCCGCCTTCTTCGCCGGCTTTGTGTTCACGCTTTCTCCGTATCATTTCGCGCGCTCCTGGGACCATCTTTGTCTGTCGAATATGCACTGGATGGTTTTATATATTCTTTCCCTTTTTAACGCACAAAATGAGAAGACATTCCGTTCTGCCTTTTTGTGCGGAGTTTCCTTCGGTCTTATCGGTTTGTTCAGTAATTTTTATTATGTCTATTTCATGATCATTTTTACCGTATTGTTCGCCGGTTTTAATATATACCGGCCGGTTACGAAGGATCGGGTGGCGCTTCGGGAAGTTTTTCTCTGGGGGCTGCGAGGTGCGGTCGGGGCCATGATCGGCGGGTTATTAATTCTACCGCAGGTGTGGCCTTTCCTTAAAAAGATTTTTTTTAGTCCCGGAAGCGCGCAAACGACCGGGCTTGTGCGGTCTTTCGGCCAGCTGTTTGCCGATGCGGCGCGTCCGTTGAATTATATTCTGCCGGCAGTATATAATCCTTTACTGGGATGGATAACCAAGCCGTTTGTCGGGACAATTTTTTATGGGGACAACAGCGGGGGAGAGCAATCGCTTTATCTGGGGATCGTTCCACTGACGCTTGCCTTTATCGGTTATAAGCGCTGGAAAAAGAAAAAACTTGCAGGAACCACTACTCCGGAGCAGGATTTTGTAGTCAGCTTTTTTGTTTTTTGCTTTTTTGCGTTCATTATTATTTCAATGAGCCCGTATTGGGGAAATCCCGGCGGTTTTTTTATTCCGTTCCCGTCCTATTTTTTGTATAAGATATTTCCGATGTTCCGTAATTATGCCCGCTTTGGGGTTCTGGTTATGCTGTCCGTTTGTGTCTTGGCAGGGGGCGGATTAAAGGATATCTTAGAAGATTCGGCTGACAGGAAGAAAAGAGCGTTGAAAGTAGCGCTGGTTTTTGGTCTTGTTCTGTTAGAATTTTTGAATATCCCGCCTTTTCATGTAACCGATGTCAGTACTTCTCCGGAAGTATATCAATGGCTTCGGCAAATGCCGGCAGAGACGGTCATTGCCGAATATCCGCTTGAAGCCGATGAAAGGCCCTATCTTTTTTATCAGCGTATTCATCAGAAAAAAATGATCAACGGTGCGATTCCCGGAACCTATGCTTATGAGGTCAGGCAGAAGATCCTTAATCTGGAAAGAGAAACGACGCCGGGGATACTGAGTTTTTTAGGCGCAAAGTACGTGGTTGTACATGAGGACTTGTATCGAAACTATGAAGGCGGAGGCACGCTTGGCCGGGTTCCGGATATGGGAAGAACGGCGGGATACATCCGGGTAAAGGATTTTGCTGATGTTGCGGTGTACGAAGTTAAAGCCGAACCGCTTGATCCCAAGAAAGTGGTGTTGGTTCAAGCTCCGGAAACGATTCTGCCTGTTGCTGAAGAACAGATACCGTTTGATCCGGTGCTTGTCGATGCCTATAAGATCACCTTTTTTGGGATTATTCCGCTGGGAGACCTCGAGCTATCCCGCGGGAAACCGATGGAATTTGACGGCCGCAAGCTTATTCCACTGCGGGCTAAATTTCTAAAGAATAGAATTATTTCTTTTTTGGTCGACGCGGATGTTGCTTTGGAATCACTTTTTGACGCGCGAATGCTGGCCGGTTACCGATACCGGGAGATTATTAGGGTCGGGACAAAGCTAAGGGAAAAAATCGTTCTCTTTGACCAGTCGGCGCATTGTTTGAGCGTGGGGGGCAGGAAAATAGCCATTGAGGAAAACACCCGGGATCCGCTTTCTCTGCTGGCCGCTCTTGCGGCGGGTGAATTAAGTGCGGGTAAAAAGATGGTTTTTTTTATGAATCCGGGAAAATCGAATTATCGATTTTCGGCTGTTGTGAAAGGGAAGGAAACGGTTGTATTGCAAAAAAAACGGAATGAATGCTGGCGCATTGAAGGTGATTTTTATAAAATCAAGGAAACGGAAAATAAGATGGCGTTTCTAACGTTATGGATCGATAGCGCAGATAAAAAGATAGTTAAATTAACGGCGCGGACGAAGTGGGGAGTTATCGAAGGAATAATGCGGTAGGGTGCGCTTGCGGGGACGGGAAGACCAGAAAACCTAAGTCAGGGAGCAGAAAACGATGAGAATATTAATCACCGGCGGAGCGGGGCTTATCGGGTCGCATTGTGCCGAGTATTTTGCGCGTAAAAAGGCCAGGGTAATTGTGTTGGATAATCTGATCCGTTCGAAGATATTCGGTTCAAACAAGGATACCGTGGAATACAACTGGCGTTATCTGCGGAAGTTCAAAAATATCGAACTGATAATCGGGGACGTTCGCTCGGAAAAGGACGTGTCCCGTGCTGTCGGTAAAGGAGTGGATGCCGTGATCCATGCGGCCGGACAGCCGGGGTTCCCGGCTTCCTTGCGAATGCCGATTGAAGATTTCGATATCAATGGATTCGGAACACTGAATGTATTGGACTACCTGCGAAGGAAATGCCGCAAAGCGGTTTTTATTTATTGTTCCTCCAATAAGATATACGGCAAGAATATAAATAAAATCCCGATTAAAAAAATAAAAGGCCGTTATATGTTCCGGGATATCACTGGAGTGGATGAACGTCTGTCGGTGGATATGACCGGTCACACGCCTTATGGCGTGAGCAAGCTGGTGGGGGATCTTTACGCTCAGGAATACGCGTACAGTTACGGTATGCGGACGGGTGTGTTTCGAATGGGCTGTGTGTACGGTCCGCGTCAGTTCGGCTTTGAGGAACAGGGGTGGGAGGCCTGGTTTACGATTGCCTGTCTTTGCAAAAAAAAGATCACGATTTATGGGGACGGCGCACAGGTTAGGGACATCCTTTATGCCGATGATGCCGTCCGGGCCTATGATAGCTTTTTACAAAGCGGATTTTCTCACCGGGTGTATAATATCGGCGGCGGGATTGAAAGCTCGGTTTCTTTATTGGAATTTTTATCTATTTTGCAGGAAGAAATCGGCAATAAACCGCGAGTGTGTTTTGCTCCCTGGCGGCAGGGAGATCAGAAGGTTTATATGACTGATTATTCACTTGCCCGCAAACAGTTGCGCTGGCAGCCGCGGATGAAAATGCGCGTCGGCATAACGGCGGTTATCGAGTGGGTCAAGCAAAACCGGGATCTGTTTGTTTAGACTTCCGGTTAAAACGGGGTTGCGAGGCTATGAAAACGATTTTAGTGACCGGGTCTGCCGGGCTGATCGGATCGGAAGCGGTGCGTTTTTTTGTCGAACACGGGTTTCAGGCCGTAGGCATTGATAATGACATGCGGCGGTATTTTTTTGGCGAAGAAGCCTCGACCGTTTGGAACCGGACTCAATTGCAGGAATCGCTCAAAGATAAATATATTCATTATTCCGTAGATATCCGTGACGCAGCCGCGATTGAAGAGATCTTCAAAAAGCATAGTTTTGACGTGATAGTTCACGCTGCTGCCCAGCCCAGCCATGATTGGGCGGCCCTAGACCCGACAACGGATTTTACGGTTAACGCCAATGGTACTTTGAATCTGTTGGAAAATTTCCGCAAATTCTGCCCCCAGGCAACATTCATATTTACTTCCACCAACAAGGTGTATGGTGACCGTCCCAATCAATTGCCGCTTATCGAGCAGGAAACGCGCTTTGAATTACCTGTGGGGCATTGCTATTGTAAAGGCATTGATGAATCAATGAGCATTGATAACTGCAAACACAGCATATTCGGGGCTTCTAAGGTGGCCGCGGATATCCTGGTGCAGGAATACGGAAGATATTTCAATCTCAAAACCGGGGTATTCCGCGGCGGATGCCTGACCGGGCCGCAGCATAGCGGAACGCAATTGCATGGATTTCTGGCCTATTTGATTAAATGCATTGCCACCGGGAGAAAGTACACGATTTTCGGCTATAAAGGCAAGCAGGTGCGCGATAATATCCACAGCTTTGATTTAGTGAATATGTTCTGGCATTTTCACCAGCAGCCGCGCTGCGGCGAGGTTTACAATGCCGGGGGCAGCCGCCAGTCCAATGTTTCAATTTTGGAAGCGGTCGCAAAAATTGAGAAGCTCTTAAAAAGGAAAGCGGTTTTGGAATATAACGAAACCAATCGCAGCGGCGACCATATCTGGTACATCTCCGATGTCTCAAAGTTCAAAACGCATTATCCGGAGTGGCGATTTACTTATGATCTTGATAAAATCCTTGAGGAAATCTGCCTTTGCGGGCATTTTTAGCATAGAGTAGTAGAGTAGGTGGAGAATGTCATTGACAATACCGCTATCTACTAAAGTTGATTCCACCTACGCGGTGGAATGAGCGGTTTGTTCTCAATCAAAGCTCATCCGCAGAAAATTCCAAAGGGGCATAAAAGCAACCGTTACCCTGCGGGAGTGCGGAATAGTTGACAGCGTATTTTTTTCAATCCGTGCTGATTCGTGTGGAATTTGTGCCTATGTGTGCAGCCGTATCCCATCGAAATTAGATTAAATTTCCGAAAGTAGTAATGTCTTACTTTCCTCATTGCGGAAATATTACCTTTATGGTATGCTTGTGATGGAGGTGAATACGATGACAATTACTATGTCGGCAAAGCATCAGGTTACCATACCTAAGAAAATAGCGGCTATTCTTGGCCTTAAAAGGGGAAGCATGTTTGATGTCGCTGTTCGCAATAATCGGATTGAACTGGTACCGCTTGAGACAATTGTTAAGGAGTTTTCCGATGAGGTCTATGGTAAATTGGAGAAGCTTTCTCAGGAGGAACGCGGGAAGGAAAAACGAGTTACCAAAAAGTTTATCTCCGCTTTAAGGAAAGGCGTGTAGGGCTATGCCGCTGTATCTTTATTTTCGGCCGTCTTTTCAACGGTCGTTAAAGAGATTAGACAAAGCGCAGGTGAAGATTATTGCATTGATTTTGGAGGCAGTTGCGGTGTATTACGCGCAAGGGTGTACTTTATCCTCCGCGCAGAAGATTGCGCCCCGGTTTTTTTATAAACAACTTCGGAGGCCTTATTATGAGGCTGGAGTTGAAAGCACCCTGCGGGTGGTGCTCAGGAAAGAGGGAGAGAAATGTATTGCCGTGTTGGCCGGGAATCACGACCAGATAAAACAATTTTTGACGAATTTATAAAATCAGAATCTTGTTATCTCCCAGTCTTAATCTCAATCCCCAGTTTTTCTTTATTCCTTTTTTATTTATAACTTAAATTTGTCACTGCTTTAAGCTGTGGTCAATTTTTGATTTATACAGGAGTCAGCCCGAAGTTTCCTGCGACGGTAATGCCGGTGCGTTTAAGTTCTCAATTACGCTATTGCGGAATTTTTTCTCCACGGATAACCCGAGCTTTTCCGCCTTCTGAATGTTTTTCCAGGCGGAGGGGGAAAGCTTTTTCCCTCCGCAGATCCGGGGAAGTATTAGGGGACGTTCTTCAAAGTTTCAAAGCTTAAGATATTTTTGTCATTCTCTGAAAATCTTTTATTAATCGCTATCCGCTAACCGCTATTCGCTTTCCTGAGTCAGCTTCTAATTTATCTACCCAACCCCCTCGAGTTATGATAAAATAATTCTAATTATCAGGCCAGGTAACCGTTAGCAACCGCTGATAACTAATATTAACCATTATTAACCGAGTGGACATGAAGATCGCCTTATTACAATTAAATCCAATCGTAGGTGATTTAGCGGGAAACAGCCGCAGGATCGCCGCGGCGGTGGAGCAGGCCCGGCAGCAGGGGGCGGCGCTGTGTGTTACCCCGGAGATGGCGCTGCTGGGGTATCCGCCGAAGGATTTATTGTTTAAACGCTCATTTATCGATGCGGTTGGCCGGACGGCCGGATCATTAGCCGTACAATTAAAAGACAGTATTCCTCTGGTATTGGGGATGGTGGCTCCGAATTTGACCAAAAAAGGCCGGCCTTTATATAATGCCGCGGCTTTGCTCAAAGACGGAAAAGTCGCCCGGTATTTTCATAAGAGTCTGCTGCCGACGCACGATGTTTTTGATGAGGCGCGTTATTTTGAGCCGGCATTGACCCCCGGCATACTTGAATATAATGGGGTGCGTTTTGGCGTGACCATCTGTGAAGATGTCTGGAATGACGTGGATTTCGGGCCGCGGCAGCGTTATCATAAAAATCCGTTGGCATTATTGCAGGAACAGGGAGTGGATGGAATTATCAATCTCTCCGCGTCTCCGTTCAGCATCGGCAAACAGAAAAAGCGCGAGGCCATGCTGAGCGGCCTGGCCAAAAAATATAAAACACCGTTTATTTACGCCAATCAAGTCGGCGCTAATGACGATCTGGTTTTTGACGGCCGAAGCTGTGTGTTTAACCGGGAAGGGGTTTTGTCGGCGAAAGGAAAGCCGTTTCAGGATGATCTGGTCGTTTTTGATCTGGGGCAAGGTACCGGAACCATTGCCGAAGATGATTGGACTAAAGAAGCCGAAGCCTGGAATGCCCTGGTGCTGGGCACGCGCGATTATGTGTATAAATGCGGTTTTTCTCAGGTGTTGCTGGGCCTGTCCGGCGGGATCGATTCTTCATTGACCGCGGCGATCGCGGTTGAGGCTTTGGGCGCGGATAAAGTGCTGGGGGTTCTGATGCCGTCTCCGTATTCAAGTAAAGGCAGTGTGGATGACGCAGTGTTGCTGGCGCGGAATCTGGGGATCAAGACCATCGAGCTGCCGATCCAGGGGATCATGTCTGCGTTCGAAACCACCTTGCGCCCGGCGTTCAGCGGCTATGCCCCGGACATCACCGAGGAAAATATCCAGGCCCGCATACGCGGCAACCTGTTGATGGCGCTTTCGAATAAATATAAAGCCATGCTCTTAAGCACCGGTAATAAATCGGAATTAGCCGTTGGATATTGCACAATTTACGGCGATATGTCCGGCGGTTACGCGGTGATTTCCGATGTGCCGAAAACCCTGGTGTACGGCATGGCCGCCTGGTTGAATACGCTGAAGAACAGAGAAATAATTCCCGCGGCGGTTCTTACCAAAGCGCCTTCCGCGGAATTGCGGCCGAATCAAACCGATCAGGATAGTTTGCCGGATTACGCGGTGTTGGATGCCATGCTGGAGCAGTGCGTGGAACAGCATAAATCCGCGGCGGATATTATCGCTCTGGGTTTTGATGAAGCCGTGGTCCGCCGGGTATTGACCTTGGTTGCCAATGCCGAGTTTAAACGCGAGCAGGCTGCTCCGGGGATAAAAATAACCGACCGCGCGTTCGGTACCGGATGGAGAATGCCGATTGCCGGGAAGCCAAATCTCTAGATTCACTAAGTAAAAAGGAAAAAGGCGGAAGAGAGAAGAAAAAGCTTAGTCACAAAGTCACATGACACAAGTCACAGGACACAATACTCAATACGCAATACGCACTACGCGATACGATGTTCGGCAACTGTTGGTAGCTATTATTAACAATTTTAACCTGGCAAAATAAGGCGGAGAATATGAAAAAAATTGTTTATTTTATTATGGCTGGAGGCGAAGGCATGCGGCTGTGGCCGATGAGCCGGTCTCATTTTCCGAAACAATTGCATCCTCTATTGGGAGACCGTTCTTTGCTGCAGCAGTCGATCCAAAGAGTTGCCAAAATAAGTTCCAGCCGGGATATCCTGATCGGCACGCGCGATGACCTGAACTTTTCCATCCGGGAACAGTGGAAAGAACTGAAAATGACTTCCAGCCCATGGCTGATCCTGGAACCGCTGAGCCGGAATACCGCTCCGGCGATTGCCTTGGCCGTGCTGGCCTGCCGGGAACGCTATGGCGAAGATTGCATTGTGGTGACCCTGGCTGCCGATCATATGATCAAAAATCAGAAACGTTTTCAGGAGGCAATCAAAACCGGGATAGCGGCGGCGGAACGCGGTTCGATCGTGACTTTTGGTATCGTTCCGGCGTATCCGGAAACCGGGTATGGTTATATCAAGTCCGGCAAAAAAACAGGCAAGGATGTTTTTGAAGTCAGTCAGTTTAAAGAAAAACCGACCGCGGAAGTTGCCGTAAAGTATGTGAAAAGCGGTAACTATTTATGGAACAGCGGCATGTTCATATTTGATACCAAAGTTATGGCTGATAATCTGGGCCGTTTTGCTCCGGAGGTCTGGAAAATAAGCCAGAAAGTATGGAAACAGAAGAAAGACCGCCAAGGCAGTGTCGGGTTTGACAAACAGCTTTTTGCCGCGCTGCCCAATGTGTCCATCGATTACGCGGTGATGGAAAAAGCTCCGCGTTGCGCGGTGATCAAAGCGGATATCGGGTGGTGTGATGTGGGATGCTGGCATATGGTCCATGAGATGTCGGCAAAGGATAAAGACGGCAATGTCCTGTCCGGCGATGTGTGTTGTGTGGATACAAAAAATTCTTTTATAAAATCGGAAAAACGGTTTGTGGCCGCGGTCGGCGTGCACGATCTGATTATTATCGATACTCCGGACGCGCTGCTGATTTCCGATAAGGAACGCAGCCAGGATGTGAAGACAGTGGTGAATCAGTTGAACGCGCGCCAATCGCTGTTGACCAAATTTCATACCACGGTATACCGGCCCTGGGGCAACTATACGGTATTGGAAGAAGGTCCGGGATACAAGATCAAACGGGTGGTGGTGAAGCCGAAACAGCAGTTATCATTGCAAAAACATATCTTTCGCAGTGAGCACTGGGTGGTGGTTTCCGGTAAAGCGCGGATTATCAGCGGCCCGAATTCTATTCTGCTTAAGGCCAACGAGAGTTTGTTTATTCCCAAAGGCCATACGCACCGTATTTCCAACCCCTATCGCCAGGAGGTGGTGATTATCGAAGTTCAGACCGGCAGTTTGATCAGTGAAGATGATATTGTCCGGTTTGAGGATATTTATCATCGGGGGTAGGTTGTAAGCTCATCGGTCCGTGAACGGGAAAGAAATCGAAGACTTAGGGAACAGCCCCTGGCAAGTGAACGATTTTCAATTTGATAATTAGGGTTAAGCGGTGGGTAATTTGCGCGGATTCTTGTCCCACTTAAAAAAAGTGGCAAAAAGTTCTGTGGTAGGGTATAATTATTATAGAATATGTATAACAATATAGCGTTAGCATTTTTATATTGTTGCCCCTTTTACAGATAAAGGCAAACCTCACGCAAGTGAGGGACGTCCCGAAGGTGGTAAAGCTGCTCGGGACCCCGAAGAAAAAACGTTATTATATATAATTTTTTCGGGGCAAAGCCGCGGGTCTAAAAATTAGACAGCCGGGCTACCTAGACAGAAGGGAAACAAACCACCGAACTATCCTGTGAAAGGTAGGTCGGTTTTATTTTGTGTATTTATAAGGAAACCGGATAAGTTGGATAATGGATCTTTGGGGATATACTCGTACTAAGGAGGTGGGCCCGAAAGAAAAATTATCAGGAAGGGAGGGATGTGACCGAACGTGAGGGTGATGGTTTGGCGGTATGCAGCTATGTGGTGCAAGGTGAAACAGGGGGGGAAAATATCGCTTGACAGAAAGAGCGAGTTTTGATAAATATAATACTTACTAATGTGGGGAGGAATATCCATGAATAGAAAAGGTTTTACACTGGTTGAATTGTTGATGGTGGTTATCATTATCGGTATCCTGGTCACTTTGGCGGTGCCGAACTATTATCGTTCGGTTGAAAGAGCGAAATCCGGCAAAGCAAAAGGGGCAATGGATGCTATCAGAAAAGCGGAATTGCAGTATAGAGGCGCCAATGACCAATATACCAATACGCTTGCTGATCTGGAAGATTACGATTTACCGCTTGATTTGGTCGATGACGGCGCTGATGCTGATTGGACGTATTCGATCACTACCGCCAATACATCGGAACTGGTAATCAATGCGGAACGCGCTAACGGCCCGCACGCTACGAGCACATTGACGATGGATCAGGATGGTCTTATCAGTAATGTGGATGGCGTTGGCGAATGGGGTTCATAAGACAGGATTAATTTCCTGAGATAGTTCAGAGAGGAATATGCTTGAACATGGTGCCATCGATTTATGCCTGCGAATAGTTCAAAAGGATAAATCGATGGCACTTTTTTTATAGTTTGTGAAATAATCATATTTTATGGTAAGGAGGCCGGCAATGCGGATAATTGCTATCGCGAATCAAAAGGGAGGATGCGGTAAAACTACCACGGCAATCAATCTTTCTGCCTGTTTATCGCAATTGAAGAAAAATGTTTTATTGATCGACCTTGATCCGCAGGGGCATGCCAGCCTCGGCTTGAATATTAAGCCGCAGGAATTGAACCGGACCATGTATGATGTGTTGACCCCGGATCCGGAACGGAAAGTACGGTTGGATGAGGTGCTTATCCCGATCAGTGAAACCCTTGACCTTGCACCGGCTAACATCATGCTTTCGGCGATCGAACAGGAGCTCTCCGGAAAACCGGAACGCGAAGCAAAATTATCCCAGGTGATTTCCCTGATGGTCGCGAAAAAGACCTATGATTTTATTATTATCGACTGTTCTCCGAGCCTTGGCCTGCTGACGTTTAACGGATTGCGGGCCGCCAATGAACTGATCGCTCCGGTGGAAACGGGATTCTTCTCCCTGCACGGGATCAGCCGTCTGTTGGAAACTACTAATCTCATTGACAAAGAACTCCATTATAAGATTAAAGTCCGCGCATTGATCACGATGTTCGACTGCCGCACGAAATTTTCCCAGGAAGTGAAGGACGAGATTTATAAATATTTTTCCGGGAACGTGTTCTCGACGCTGATCCATATGAATGTGCGGCTCAAAGAAGCCTCCAGTTACGGGGAGCCGGTTATTACTTACGATAAACGCTGCCGCGGCGCTCAGGATTATTTGAGCCTGGCCAAGGAAGTGGTGCAGGGATATTCTTCCTCTCCGGTGGAAACAACGGCCGCTCCGGCGGTGAAACAGCGTAATGAGCCGCAGACGACGCAAAAGAAGGCGGTGTTTATGTTGCGCGCGCCCGAGGCGCAGAGCGTGGAGATTGCCGGTGATTTTAATAACTGGGTTGCGACCCAGGAAAGCAAATTGGAAAAGCTGAACGATGGGGTGTGGGTTAAAAATTTTTCATTGGAGCCCGGCCGCTATCAATATAAATTTATTGTCGACGGTCAATGGGTGGTCGATCCCAATAACCCGACGACCGAGCTTGATACCAGCGGAAATATCAACTCGTTAATGGAAATACGCTAAGCGCATTATTATAGACCGGTATGAATAAGGTAAAAAAATTAGGTAAAGGACTCGAAGATATTTCTTATCTGTTTCTTTCCTCGGAACAGGAAAATGATGCCTCGCGTTTTTCATCGTCGCAGCCGGTAACCCGGGACCCCGCGGTGCCGTCATTGCCTACCAAAAGTGTTTGTCTTATCGGTAACAGCGCGGATATGCGCGATGCTTTTTTAATTATTAACCTGTCTTTGGCTCTGGCGCGGCTGGGAATGCGGATCGCTGTTGTCGATATGGATGAAGGGTTTCCCTGCATCAATTTTTTTCTGGGAAAAAACAATGAAGCCCCCGGCCTCGGCGATTCAAATGAGTTGATCCGAAAAGGGCCGTTGGGCGTGCAGTTGGCCGGATTGGATCGGAATATGCTCAAGCGTTTGTCCGATAGCCGGGAAAAATCGCGGATGCTGGAGCAGTTGGAAGCGATTGAGGCGAATACCGACTTAATTATCGTAAGTATCTCTCAGGATAATTTACGGCGGATGGAACCGGTATTGCGCGATGTGATCAGAGAGTTTCTGGTTATTGTCCCGCCGCAAAAGGAGCCGATGCTTGACTCGTACCGGGCCATCAAGAGAATCTTTTCGCATAATCCGCTGGCAAAAATCGGCGTGATCATAACCGATATCGCGCACATGTACGAAGTAGAAGCGGTGTATACGACGATGGCCGGTGCGGTGAGAAAATTTCTGGATAAAGAATTGTATAAATACGGGTTCTTGTTCTCGGTGAAACAGGAAATGGACGCGAAGGCCAACATCGCGTCATTTTACGATGCCGATCTTACGGCCTGTATATCGAATATCGCGCAGATTGTCGTGCTCCGGCTGAATCCGGGAGAATCCGGGACATCCGCGGGATTGTTTTTTCGAAAAATCACGGCTGATTATTTTGGGGTGAGTAAGACATGACCATACTATTCCGACGGGTGCATATTGAACCGGAAAAACTGCGGGAAATAATCCGGAAAAATTCCGACAGTCTGGAGTTTGGTTTGCGTTTTATTGATTTTCAATTGGGGACCGAGGAGGAAGGGTTTATTAATTTCCTCGGAATCGATAAAAACCGGCGTTTGGCCGTGGTCAATTGCGACAGCGATGAGAATGAAAGCATGGTGTTGACGGCCCTAAGCCAGCTGCAATGGTTGAAAAAAAATGAAAGCCTGCTGAAGCGCTTGTTTTTCAGTGAAAATGTCGATATGAGCCGGGTACCGCAGATTATTCTGATCGGTCCGTCTTTTTCCCGGAAAGCCGTGGCCGCGGTGCAGCAGCTGAGCGGGCATGATATCCGGTTGGTGGAGTTTAAGTACAGCCTGGCCGGGAATAATGACGCGATCATGTTTGAAGAAGTGGTCTTCCGGAAAGCGGGGGCGGGCAACGTTGTCGGTTTGAGTGAGCAGCCCCCGGTACCAGAAGATATCCCGGACAACGCCCGGGCCGGGGTTTGCCGGCCGGTGGCGCCGGTTCCTGAGAACATCGAACAGCCAGTGGCCCCCTTTGACGAAATAACGCTTACTCCGGAAGAAATCGCCGAATTTATGAATTTCGACCGAAAGCAAACATTATGACCGGCAATGCCGCCGGTTTTTCCGACCTTTCGTCCGTGCCTTTACACTCAAAAAACGGATCGATATCGTTCACCGCCACGGCCGGTTATTACCGGATTTCATTTGCCACCGCCCCGGATATTATCTGTGCTTTTTCAACCCGTGCGCGTAATTATGATTTGCGTGCCGCTTCGGAAACAATGCCGCTTTCGGTTATTCAAGAAGCCCGCCGGGAATTTTTCGGCGCTTTAGGGATAGCCCCCGGCCAGGCGGTTTTTCTTGAGCAGGTACACGGGGCGAATGTCCTCAGAATTGAAGCGGAACAGCGCGGACGGGGTGTTTTTGATTGGGGCGGGGCGATGCCGCGCTCGGATGCCGTGATTACCGGACAGTCCGATACTGCGCTGTGTTTACTTACGGCCGATTGTTTACCTATAGTTTTGATCGCTCCGCGGGCAAAGGCACTGGGTGCTGTTCACGCGGGGTGGCGAGGAACGCATCAGAAGATTGCCGGGCATGCCGTGGACGAAATGGTTGCGGCCCTGCAGGTTAAGCCAAAAGAACTGCTGGCGGTTATCGGTCCGGGTATCCGGCCATGCTGTTATGCGGTGAGCGCGGAAATGCAGCGGAATTTCCCGCGCAGCACGCTCACGCGGAATAACGCTGTTTTTCTCGACCTGGTAACGGAGAATGTCCGGCAGTTGCTGTCACGGGGGGTAAGGCAAGAAAATATTGTTGATACCGGGGTATGTTCGTACTGTAACCGCGGCACATTTTTTTCATATCGGGCCGGGGATATTATGCAGCGAATGCTAACCGTAATTATGCGGAAAGAATCTATTAGTGATTCCGGAGCAATCGGATAGCGTGATCGGTTATTGAGGAAACAAGTTATTATCCGGTATTTCTCGATCAGGGCCGATCAGCGGATAGAATAATCTCCTTGACATTATGCCATAAATATAGTATTTTTTAAATGTATGGTTCAGGCCGAGTCTGGAATAATTACAACCTTTTCTACCAAAAACTATCATGGATAAAAAAAAGAACAGGGAAAAGAAAACAGAAGCAGCCAAGCCGGTCAAGAAACCTGCGAGTATAAAAAAAACCACCACGCCTGCCAAGGTTAAGACTATGAAAACTTCCGCAGTGAGAAAACTGGGGAAGGGTTTGGAAGATATATCCCATTTATTCCTATCATCTTCGAAAAAAACATCCGTTCCTAAAAATAAAAAATCAGTTTCGGAAAAAAAAGTATCCAAGGTATCCAAGGTGTTCCCGGGAATAAAGCCGAAACGTGTGGTTGCGAAAAAAGCGTTTACCATGCTTTCATCGGCTTTGAAAAAGACAACCGCTTTTCTGGAAACGCCTAAGGAAAAAAAACCGGTTGTTTTGGAAATTAAAAAACCGGCAATAGTAACGCCTAAAATAGATGATACTAAAACAGCGATGGTTGCTGCGAACAAGATAACTGCTTCCAAAACGATTGCCAAAAAAACAGAGGTGGAACGGATGGGGATGTTTAAAAAATCAGAAAAGTCTGATGAGAAGCTGAAAAAAGCTTCACGGGGGAAAGATTCCGCTCAAGAGGTCACGGCAGAGGCGAGAGGAGAGCCGCAAGCGAAGAAGTCGCGGATGCAGCCGATAAGTAATTTAAAATCATTGCTTAAGAAGCAATCGATGGAAGCCGATCCGGAAAAGTCCGGGAATGAGCGGGTAAGCGAGCGAATTGTGGAAGAAAGTAAGTTTTTTATCGGCCCGGCGGCGCCTTCGGTTTCGGATATTGATCGAAGGTTTCAGGAACTGCCTGTCGGATATGGAGATACGCGCATTGTTATTCAGGTGCGTGACCCGTATTGGCTGCACGCGTATTGGGAAGTTACCCATGAAAAATTGCATAGTATCCGACAGCAGGTCGGGGATATCGTTGACGGTGCCCGCCGGATTTTAAGGGTTTACGATGTTACCAATGTGATGTTTGACGGTTCCAATGCCAATCATTTTTATGATATCGACATCAATGATTTCGCGAGTAACTGGTATCTTAATGTCGGGGGTCCGGGACGTAGTTTCTGCGTGGAAATCGGGCTGCTGCTTGGCGACGGCCGGTTTATCGTTTTGGCACGCTCTAATTTTGTTACCACCCCGCTTGACGGTCCGAGTTGGATCACCGATGAAGAGTGGATGATTGTCGAGGATGATTTTAACCGGTTGTATGGGTTATCCGCCGGCTTGGGTATCGGGTTAAGCTCGATGGATTTGCGCAAACAGATAAAAGAGAAAATGAGAAATATCTCCTCGGGAGTTTTGTCGTCTCCTTCGGTAGGCCAACGGGTTGCGGCGCGCAAATTTTGGCTGGTGGTTAATACGGAATTAATCGTATATGGGGCGACCGAACCCGGGGCAAAAGTAACCGTGCAAGGCCGTCCGGTAGCTTTAAGCCCGGATGGGACGTTCAGCCTGCGTTTTGCGTTGCCGGATGGGGAACAGGTGATCCCGGTAAAAGCGGTTTCGCCGGATAACGTGGAAGAGCGTGTGATTACTCCGGTGGTAAAAAAGAAAACGGTGTAACGGTCTTCGTCCGTTTGATCAACACTCTAATATATCCATAACGCCGAATGTGAAAAAATACATTTCGGCGTTTTTTTTCGGGGAAAAGTGCTTGAATTATCGTCCCGGGTATGATAATATGAAACAGTTATTTTTTTAAGGGGGGAAGATTGCGCAAGGGGAATGCATGCGTTGAAAAGGGGAAGGTAAGTATGGAAAAAGGATATTTATGTATTGTGCTGCATGGGCATCTGCCGTTTGTCCGTCATCCGGAACATGAAGATTTTTTAGAAGAAGCCTGGTTGTATGAAGCGATAACCGAAACGTATCTCCCTTTACTGCATGTTTTTGAGCAGCTGCTGAAAGACAATGTCGATTTCCGCATTACCATGGGGTTGTCCCCGACGTTATTGTCCATGCTGCTTGATCCGCTATTACAGAACCGCTATGTCCGGCATATCGAAAAGCTGGTGGAACTGGCCAGCCGCGAAGTGGAAAGAACGCGTTGGCAGCCCGAATTTAACCGCTTGGCGCTGATGTACTTAAGTAAACTGAATTTAGCCCGGTACTTATTTGTTGAAAAGCATAAACGCAATATTGTCCAGGGCTTTAAGGCGGTTCAGGATGCCGGGAAGCTGGAAATTATGACCTGCGGCGCTACCCATGGTTATTTCCCGTTGATGGATGTGTGCAAGGCTTCGGTCCGGGCGCAGGTGCGCACGGCGGTGGACCAGTATAAACGGGTTTTCGGCATCCAGCCCAAAGGGATATGGCTGCCGGAATGCGGGTATCATCCCGGAGATGATCAGATCCTCAAAGATAACGGACTGCGTTATTTTTTCACCGATACCCATGGAATTTTGCACGGCACGCCGCGCCCGAAATACGGTGTGTTCGCCCCGGTATATTGCAAATCCGGAGTCGCTTGTTTCGGACGTGACCTTGAATCGTCAAAACAGGTGTGGAGCGCGGCACAGGGATATCCGGGGGATTACAATTATCGCGAATTTTACCGTGATATCGGTTTTGACCTGGATTATGACTATATCAAGCCCTATATTCATCCGGATGGGATCAGGGTCAATACCGGTATAAAGTATTATCGTATTACCGGCCAGACCGACGATAAACAGCCGTATAATCCGGACGCGGCAATGGAGACCGCGGCCAGCCATGCCGGTAATTTCATGTTTAACCGGGAACAGCAGGTTGAGTATGTTTACGGTCTTACCAAACGGAAACCGATCATCGTTTCCCCTTACGATGCCGAATTATTCGGTCATTGGTGGTATGAAGGTCCGGATTGGCTGAATTTTTTAATGCGTAAAATCGCTTATGACCAGAAAACGATTAAAATGATCACGCCTTCGGAGTATCTCGAGAAATTTCCCCGCAATCAGGTGGTTACTCCCTCGATGTCCAGTTGGGGATGGAAGGGCTATTCGGAATTCTGGCTGGAAGGATCGAACGATTGGGTTTACCGGCATCTGCATAAAGCATCCGAACGAATGAGCGAGTTATCCCGGCTTTATCCGCATGCGGAGGGAACGATGGTGCGGGCATTGAATCAGGCGCTGCGGGAGTTGCTGCTGGCCCAAAGTTCGGACTGGGCCTTTATTATGAAAACGGGTACGCATACCTCTTATGCGGCGCAAAGAACGAAAGATCACGTGTTGAATTTTACGAAACTTTATCATCAGATTAAAGAAAATAATCTGGATGAACGGTGGCTTAACGCCGTGGAGTCAAGGAATAATATTTTCCCGGATATCGATTACCGGTTTCATTCATGAGACCGCGATAAAGAATGCTCCGGCATAATGCATCGAGATGGTGCCGGTATGATCAAAACATATTGTTTGCGCCCAGGATAGACAGCAGAGGAGACAGCGAGCGTGCCTGTAGCAGAAGGTATTCCGCAGCATATAGCGATAATAATGGATGGTAACGGGCGGTGGGCGGAATCGAAAAAATTGCCGCGTATTGCCGGGCACCGCCGGGGGGCAGAGACAGTAAAAACAATTGTCCGTGCTTGCCATGACCGGGGTATCCGGTTTTTAACCTTATATACGTTCTCTACCGAAAATTGGAAGCGGCCGGAGCCGGAAATCAACTTTTTGATGCAGTTGCTGAGTGTTTATCTGGAACAGGAAATCCGTAATCTGTCCCGTAATAATATCCGTTTTTTGACGATCGGTAAAATCGAAGAGTTGCCGCAAAAAGTGCGTGTAGTGATCGAACGCGCCGTTGACCTGACCAAAAAAAATTCCGGACTTACTCTGGTGCTGGCTTTAAACTATGGATCCCGCCGCGAAATTATGGATGCCTGCCTGGAATTAGCGCGGGACCTGCATTCCGGGAATGTTGTGCCGGCCGCGGTCAATGAAGAACTGTTTGCCCGGTATCTGTATACCGCGAATATCCCGGACCCGGACTTGATGATCCGTACCAGCGGAGAAATGAGACTAAGTAATTTTTTATTGTGGCAACTGTCATACGCGGAATTGTATGTTACGCAAACATTATGGCCGGATTTCGGAGAGTCGGAGCTGGATAAGGCGCTTGCCGATTTTCAGGCCAGAAAACGGCGTTTCGGCGGGTTGTAATGTCAAAGCAGGGAGATGGTCAGACTAATGGGTGATGTCGCTTTATATAAACGAATCATGACCGCGGTCGCGGTGGTGGTTTTTGTCGGTTTGGGAATCTTTTTTATGCCGCAATGGTTTTATGCCGCGGTGGTGGTTTTTTTGATCAGCGTCGGATTGTATGAGTTTTATGGATTGATCGAAAAAAAAGGGATTTTCATTTATAAGTATATCGGTATTCTTATCGGGATCTGTATACCGCTGAACATGTATTTTCGTTTTGAACTGACTAAGGGATGGGAATTATTTTTTATCACCACGGCGACC
>JAQULA010000002.1 GCA_028718845.1 Candidatus Omnitrophota bacterium | reverse complement strand
CCGCATTCTGGCGGGAGAGTGATCGTCCTTCGAACTGCTTTTGCTTGTTTTTCTACTTCGCGTATTCCACGACCCGTTTTTCCCGGATCACGGTCACTTTAACCTGGCCGGGATATTCCAATTCGTTTTCGATCTTCTTGGTGATATCACGCGCCAGAATCGCGGTTTCCTGATCGCCTAATTTATCCGGATGCACGATAACCCGGATCTCGCGGCCGGCCTGAATCGCGAACGCCTTATCCACACCTTTGAATGAATCGGCGATCGCTTCCAGTTTTTCCAACCGCTTGACATAAATTTCCAGGGTTTCACGACGCGCTCCCGGACGGGTCGCGCTGATCGCATCCGCGGCCTGGACCAATACTCCGTAAATCGAGGTTGATTCAACTTCATCATGATGCGCGGCAATGGCATTGATAATTTCCGGGCTTTCCCCATATTTTTTGGCCAGGTCCGCTCCGATAGAAGCATGCGTTCCTTCCAGATCATGGTCGACCGATTTACCCAAGTCATGCAGTAACCCGATACGTTTGGACAAAACCTCATCCAAACCCAATTCTCCGGCAAGTAAACCCATGAGGTAAGCAACTTCCCGGGAATGCTGTAATACATTTTGCCCGTAACTGGTGCGGTATTTTAACCGGCCCAGCAGTCTGATGATTTCCGGATGGATCCGCTGAATACCGATATCAAACGTGGCTTTTTCCCCTTCTTCCTTAATCATTTGCTCCATTTCTTTTTTCACTTTTTCCACGATCTCTTCGATACGGGCGGGATGAATCCGGCCATTGGTAATCAATCGTTCCAATGACATACGCGCAATTTCACGGCGAATCGGATCAAATCCGGACAGGGTTACCGCTTCCGGGGTATCGTCAATAATAACATCAATCCCGGTAGCCACTTCCAAAGCCCGGATATTGCGGCCTTCACGGCCGATGATCCGGCCTTTCATGTCATCACTAGGCAGACTTACCACGCTCACCGTTGATTCCACCGTGTGTTCGGCGGCACAGCGCTGAATCGCCAGGCTGATGTAATGTTTGGCTTTTTTGTCCGCATTCTCTTTAGCTTCTTCTTCAATCCGCTTAATCATTACGTTCGCATCAAAACGGATCTCGTCTTCCATATGCTTTAAAAGGATCTTTTTCGCTTCTTCACTGCTTAAACCGGATACTTTCTGCAACCGGTCTTTTTCTTCCATGATCAAAGTCTGAAGCTCTTTTCCCTTGGCTTCATTTTCAACTTCTTTGTCCGCAAGCACTTTGGCTTTTGCGCTTAATTCCCGTTCTTTTTTCTCCAAAAGATCGACTTTACGGTCCAGGTTTTCTTCCCGGCTGATCAGCCGCCGTTCGAGATTAAGCAATTCCTGACGCCGGATTTTCGATTCTTTCTCAAATTCGACGCGCATCTTATACAAAAGGTCTTTTGCTTCTAAACTTGCTTCCTTCTGTTTTGCCTCTGCCTGGCGCTCCGCTTCCTGGAGAATAATCTTAGCCCTTACCTCCGCGTTCTGCACTTTTTTCTCAGCGCCGAAACGGCGGGAAAAATACCCGGCAACAAACGCAATAACCGCACTGAAAATTCCGACTATTATTGATAATTTATCCATAGCGCGAACTTCACCTCCTTATGGTGTCCTTCCTCAGCGTTATACTGATTACCTGTTGATAAACAGATAGAAACGCAGATGCTTCTTAGGCAAAGATGAGCTTGGAAACAGGGATATCGTGCGGCAAAACGGGAAGTTGTTTCAGGATCTGGAATTTAAACGCCAAACCAAACATTGGTACATTATACTTTTTTAATCGTGCTAAGAACCTATCAAAATAACCTCCGCCGCGGCCCAATCGATTGCCGCAACGGTCAAAGGCTATTCCCGGAACAATTACTAGATCAATATGCTTGAGCAAGACTCTTCTCATGAATTGTTTCTTTGGCTGATAGATTCCAAACGGCCCCTGGCACAGTTCTTTTTCATAATCATAGAGTTGGCAGGGAATTATCTTTTTTTCTTTTACCAATGTCACTGGAACAACTACCTTTTTCCCCATTCTAAGCGCTTCTTTAATCATACCGGAAGTATCCACTTCTCCATCTTTTGCTATATAAAACATCACTGTATCTGAATGTAGAAACTCACGTTGCGAAAATAAATCTTTTTTTATCCTCCCACTCTTTATTTGCCTTAACTCCTCTCTTTGCTCGATTAATTTATGCTTAATTCGTTCTCGAATCAACTTTTTGTCCATTTTCATTTTACCGTAAAAAAATTCCAATGTCAAGATTGACTTCGCTCTTTTAACAACCACCCGGCATGGCGCAGCTTAAGAACATGCACAACATATAGTAGTGCTATCGCGATCAATACTTCCAAACCGTCAAAAATTCCCAGCAAAAAACGCAGGACGATAACCGTAAACAAAGCGGTTTTCATCCAGGGACGACAGGCCGGAAACACCCTGCCGCCAAGATAAATCTGAAAAACCGATAGAGCCAGGCCGATAACATCGAAAAAATAGGGAAAAATAAACGCACTGCCCCGTTTGCCCAGCATAACAAAGCCGTCAATGCTTAAAATAACCCCCATAATCCCGGAAACAATAACGATTCCGGAAACTATTTTCAGAAATTTCGCCGCTTTTTCCAAAGGCCAGTAATTTTCCATAACACCCCCTATACACATAGCATACGTTGTTAGTATAGCACATGTCGACAAAAAAAGAAATGAAATAGCTCTGCGCGATGGTCCGGTTAGATAGCGCTGCCGACCAACTGCTCCACGGGTTCGCTTATAGCCGGGGCGGCATTTACACGGGGAGATCCCAAGGAAGAAACTATCCGGTCGGCACGAAAAAAACCCAGCAAATTTTCCCGCATTGTCTTGGTGTCGACATCCGTAACAATCACGCAGTTGACAATAATTCCGCCGGAACCATCTTCGGCCGGGCCGGCCTCAAACCGGCTCAGGGAACTTTTAGCGCTGAGTGTTTTAACCCACGTCCACAGGGACTGATTGACATCGGCGGTCATGCCGCGGTCAGGCATCCGGAACACCAACGCCCAGCCTTGCATTCGCTCCCGGGCGTTGTAATATTCCTGTTTTTGCAAAGTTCCCTTCCTCTTTTGCAGCACTTGCTCCATTGCTTTCACAAATGCATTAATCTTAACCGAGTCGCTGGACTTAACCACAAACTGCATCACTCCGTCTCTTCCGGTCGCAGGAATTTCCTCCGTTTTGATCTTCTCGACAAGATCCATACCGTTATCTTCCACCATAGACTCGATATCCTGGCGCATTTTTTTAATTTTCGCCGACCCGGCTTTCTTCAAGCCTTCCCAGGACAGCGTCAGTGTAAAACGATGCAGCTGTTCTACGCGGATGTCGGCGATATCCGAAGACGCGCGGGATCCCTGTTTTAACCGCTGAATTCTCAACCCCAGCTCATCGGCCTCAATCTGCCCCGCTCCGATTTGAATAAAAAAACGTTCCCGGGAATCCACTCCGAATTCATGCGCCAGCTGCCCCAAAAGAAAATCATCTAATGAAATTTTATTATCCCGAGCCTTTTCCTTCAGGATAACTTTTCCGTTTTCTTTCGCGGCCTCCATTATTGCGCTAATATTCACCATCGAAGACCAATAGGTTATGGCCATAAAAAGTTCCCGGATATCGGCCAGCCCGTTCTGCTCGGCAAAGGAGGACAGAAAACGCAGGCCCGGGGAATTCTCATCGTTGTCGTTAAAGTCGATCCCGGCTTGACGAAATTGTTCCCGCACACTTTTCTCCCCGGGAAGAATCCGCTGGTCATCACCGGCGGCGTCTTCCCCTAAATCTATCAGGCTTACCTGCAAACGCGTACGCAGGGCTTTTGATTTGCTGCGCAAAGTATCGATTGCGGCCAGCGATAATTCCCTGGTGCCGTGAACTATTTGCACGACATCTCCGGACTTCAGTTCGTAATCCATAACCCCGCCCAACCGGGTTTCCTCCAGCTCGCCCTGGATCCAACGCATGACCTTTGCCGAAAAAAACCGGTCAAGCAAATTGACACTCCGCAATGCCGCGACATCTCCCGGAATCGCCCCCCGGGCCAGCCGCTTTGGCCGGAAAAATTCGTGTCCGTCGCGGTCACGGATAAACGAAAAAATAAAAACCCAATTCTTGAGCGCATCCGATGAATATACCCGCTGGAAATCTTTTTCAAAATTCCCGATCGGCACATAGTCTTCAATCTCGTCGAATTTCTGCCCGGTTCTCCGCGCCAATTTATACGCCCAATGCGGATTTTCCCTTTCCCGTTGTTCATGAAAAGAGCGGGTCAATATCTGGACTTCACAAGGGGCGCTGAAAATCGTATTCTCCTTGCCCATATCAATGTAAATCCCATCGGCATACTTACCGGAATTTTTATCGAAATAGCGGCGATACTCCTTCTCCTGCCACGACCCAATGTTTTCCAGGATAGCGGTGGAAAATTGCGCCAAAAAGCTAAAATCACAATCACAAACCAAGCGTATCCCGACCAGATCATGTAATTTATACCCGGTTCCGACGCTCTGGAGCTTTTCATAGATCTCGTAAACTCCTTTTTTCCTCATCTTTACTTCCACGGGGATTCCCGGAAAATGCACATTAAGATACTCCACCACGCCGCGCCGGATATTATCAAATTCCGCGTCAACAGCGTCATAGTCGATACCGGTATATTGCTTAACCAAATATTTGGTCTGGGCGTACTCCTGCGGATTATTGAATCTAAATATCGCGTCAAAAAGACGATCCTTGATGCTTTCCGCGCCCAGACGATGCGCCAAAGGCGCAACCAGGCATTCAATCATCGGAATAAGGTCCTTACGCTCGGATTCCGAAGAAAACCGGATCGAAGCAAGCTTGTCGGCCATAACCAGCAACATGGCCCGGGGATCCCCGGTTCCAACCGCCGGATTATCGCCGGTTTGCTGAATAAGCATGTTCATGACATTCTGGATATCCCGCGTACCGTTCAATCGCATATCGGCGTAACGGTCGATCAATTCCGTTGCCGCCGCAAACCGGTCCAGGAGAGAAAGAATATCTTCGATTTCTTTTGGTCTGAGTTTTTTCTTAAGAAGCAATCGAGTATCCGACGCCGACAGACGATGAAGCAGGGCCGCGCATACGACCGTTGTCAAATCGGAACATTGTTCCTGCAACGTTTCATAGGTAACCTCTAAGACATGGTTAAAAACAAACTCCTGAGAATAAGGCAGGAATTTTTTCTCGCCATACGCCGCCCGTACAAGTTCAATAATCGCCGCAACTTTTTCGGCGTCACGTTCGGTAAAACGGGTACTATCCTTAAGCACCCCGGTAATTTTCCGGATCAACTCCTGCTGACGGACTTTCTGAACATCATCACTGGGAACGGTTGTATCCGGATAAAAACCGTTAACTTTATAAAACTGCCCATAACCGCCCTGAAAACCGGCATCATTACTGTGCAGCGCCGGGGAAAGATATGTTTTTTCAAGGATTGGCCGGCCCTGGACCGGAGAAATAAAACCGAAGGCGTAAATCAGGATTACGCTGATGAATCTGCCCACCCGGCGATAATAATTTTCAGGTCTGTTTTTCATTTAAAATTCCTTTGATTACCCCAAGAAATAAATTCTTTTATAAAGGTAATCAATTATATCATATTTTAAGCAGTTTTGCAAAAAAATAATTAAACGCTGGAATTTATAAGATTATTCGGGAGAACGACTTATGTTCATGGATTAAAATTAAATTATCACGGATTTTTTTGCGGAGACAAGATCTTTTATCGGCTGAAAGGTTTTGCGGTGGATTGCACAAGGTCCGTATTTAAAAATTGCCTCGAAATGCGATTTTGTCCCGTATCCTTTATGCTCGGCAAACCCATATTCGGGATACTGCTTATCATAATCAAGCATAATCTCATCCCGGATCACTTTAGCCACAATGGAGGCACAGGCAATCGAAATACTTTTGGAGTCACCGGAGATAACCGCATTGCCGGGAATAGGTATATCCGGATAAATTGTACCGTCAACCAACACCCACTGCGGCAATGGAGCAAGGCTATTTATTGCCTGGGCCATTGCCGACAAAGTTGCCTGAAGGATATTAATCTCGTCGATACTACGTTCATCGACCACCGAAAAAGCATAGTTGCAGCCGGCCTTAATTTCAACCCAGGCAGCCTGTCTCTGCAAAGGGGTAAGTTTTTTCGAATCGTCAATTCTAGCCTTAAATGAATATTGGGGCGGAACGATAACCGCTGCCGCTACTACCGGGCCGGCCAAAGGACCGCGTCCGGCCTCATCGACACCGGCAATAACGGCAAATCCTTTTTCGAAAAGAGCCCGCTCCAGCGACCACATTATGCCTCAGCCTGCGGCTGTTGTTGCTCCAAAGATTCATCCTTATGCTCAATAATTTTAGCGCTCTTGCCTTTGCGTCCGCGCAAATAATATAATTTCGCCCGGCGTACTTCGCCTTTTTTTATCGTTTCGACATGATCGATCATCGGCGAATTAAACGGAAAAATACGCTCAACCCCTTCGCCATAAGACACGCGGCGAACGGTGAATGTTTTGCTTACCCCGCTGCCGTGCTTCTTGATTACCACCCCTTCAAACGCCTGAATCCGCACCTTACCTTCCTCTTCGGGAATACGCACATGCACTTTCACGGTATCGCCCGGAGAGAACTCCACTTCTTTTTTGGTTTCCGTTTTCTTTTTTGCCACTGTATTCATCCTCCTCAATGAGTCCCGCCCTGGCGGAACGAATTTAAATCCCACAGTTTTTTGCGGGATAACAACACCACTTCTACCCTAAGCAACCGCTTTCACTATGCGCCCGCCACACTGGCCGGCGGGTCTCGCCTGCCGAAACAACTCTGCCGGGCGAAAATTAATCCCGGGCGGGAAACCGCGGGACATCGTTATCAAGAGCAATCCAGGCTCATTACAACAAATCCCGCCTGCGTTTTTTAGTTTTTTTCAAAGCCTGATCTGCCCGCCATTGCTCTATTTGTTCATGATTCCCGGAAAGCAGTACTTCCGGAACTTTTTTCCCCCGAAACACCCGCGGCCGGGTATAATGAGGGTATTCCAGCAACGACGTCGTAAACGACTCGTTGACCAAAGAATCTTTTTCTCCCAACACCCCGGGAATCAGCCGGACCACGGTATCGATCACCACCATCGCCGGAATCTCTCCGCCGGTAAGCACATAATCCCCGATCGAAATCTCCCGGTCGGCCAACTCGCGGATCCGCTCGTCAAACCCTTCGTAATGACCGCAAATCAGTACGATATGGCGCATCCGGCTGAGTTGACGGGCAATACGCTGATTGAATTTTTCTCCCTGAGGAGTCAACAAAATCACCCTGGTATTCTTCTTGCAAAGATCGTCGCAGGCTTCGTAAACCGGTTCCGGTTTGATCACCATCCCCGGCCCTCCGCCAAACGGTTTATCGTCAACCGTACGGCGTTTATCATGCGTCCAGTCCCGCAAGTTACGCAAATCAATCGTTACTTTTTTCTTTTCCTGAGCCCGTTTCAGGATCGAATCCCCCAGAATTCCGGCAAACATATCCGGGAACAAAGTCACCACATCTATATGCATACGAATACATCTCTTTCCCGGCCTGTTTGCACGTCAGGCTTTTCACCCGGCCAAAACAGGCCTGCCGGAGTAACCACGGGCACAGTGATTATTTTACCGGTATCTTTTCTTTAGCACAGCGTTTTTTCAACTGTTCAAGCCGTTTAACCGCGTTTTTGCCCTCAGAGGTTTCGGGAAAATAGTCCGCTAATTTGGTGTAATAATCCAGCGCGGTATCATAATCGGATACTTCATCCGCCAACACCGCGGCATGCTGCCATGTTTGCAAATAATAGCGTTCCTCATCGGTCAAACTCGATTGCCCCTGCGCGAGAACCGGTGCCGATTTCAAAGCCGGCTTAGCCGGCTCGGAAAAAGTCTTGCATCCCGGGACCGCGAACAATACCGCTCCCACGATCACCAGCAGTATCCCCTGTTTCATTACTTACCCCCTTTTTTTACTTTCAGCGGAATTTTCTGATTCTTTAAAATACTCTCCACTGTCGGAGTCGGCAATGCGCCTTCACTGAGCCAAAACGCCACCCTTTCCTGGTCAATCTTCACCAGCGCCGGTTTTTTCGAAGGATCGTAATAACCGATTTCTTCAATAAACCGCCCATCTCTCGGGCGGGTTTTTTCCGTCACAACAATTTTATGATGCGGCTTTCTTTTTGCTCCCAATCTTGCCAAACGAATAACAACTGCCACGTCTTCACCTCCTTAATGAGCACGTAACTTATGAAGCGAATAACATGAGCGAACATAAGTTACTGTGCGAATTAATCCCGCCGCTTTTTGGCGGGATAACAACACCACTAATACCCTCAACAACCTCTTTCACTATGCGCCCGCCACACTGCCTGTCGGGTCTCGCCTGCCGGAACAGCTGTCGGCAGAAATTAATCCCGCGGTTTTTTGCGGGATCCTACTTTTTACAGCTTTTCTCTATTCTTTTACCCGTTTTATCTTCGCCCCGACCTTGATCAGTTTTTCCTCGATACGCTCATAACCCCGGTCAAGGTGATAAATTCTCGAAACTTCCGTTTTGCCTTTAGCTACCAATCCGGCTAAAATCAGCGCCGCCGAGGCCCGCAAATCCGAGGCCATAACCGGAGCTCCGCTTAAACGCTTTACTCCTTTGACAATCGCGCTGGCGCCTTCCAGAAAAACACTCGCGCCCATGCGGTTCAACTCGCTGACGTGCATAAACCGGTCCGGAAATATTTTTTCGGTCAATACGCTGATCCCATCACTGACCGTGGCCATAGCCATCATCTGCGCCTGCATATCCGTCGGAAACCCCGGATACGGCAGCGTGGTAATATCAACCGGTTTTAACACCGATCCCTTTCGTTTAACATGCAACGCATTTTGTTCGGCAACGACCGAAACCCCGACTTCCTTCAGTTTATCAAGCATTGCGGAAAGGTGGTCCACCCGGGCCTTTTTAATCGTCAATGCCCCGCCGGTAATAGCCGCGGCTAATATATGCGTACCGGCCTCGATCCGGTCCGGGATAATACTGTGCGACGCACCGCCGAGCCGTTTCACCCCTTCAATCTCGATGATCGGAGTTCCATGCCCTTTTATTTTTGCGCCCATTTTGATCAAAAAATTTGCCAGATCGACGACTTCCGGCTCGCACGCGGCATTTTCAATCAGCGTTCTACCTTTCGCCAGCACCGCCGCCGTCATGACATTGGCCGTTGCCAATACCGATGACCCATAAGCGCCGCCAAGAAAGATATTATTGCCGTGCAATACTTTTGCCGCCGCGACAATGTAGCCGTGCTCTATTTTTAACTGCGCGCCCAGCGCCCGCAAACCTTTGATATGTAGATCAACCGGCCGCTGTCCGATAACACATCCCCCGGGCATGGATACGCGCGCCTGTTTCTGTTTTGCCAGCAACGGACCCAAAACACAGATTGAAGCGCGCATCGTACTAACCAGTTTATAGTCGGCAACAAACTGATTGCAACGCTTCGCTTCCACGGTCACACAATCCTGTTCCATCTGCGCCTTGACACCGAGACTACGCAATATTTTGATCATGGTCACGACATCGCGCAAGTTAGGAACATTCTTGATGATGCATTTTTCTTCCGTCAACAACGCGGCGGCAATTATCGGCAAAGCGGCATTTTTCGCTCCGCTGACTTCGATAGTTCCTTTTAACGGAACGCCGCCTTCAATAATTATTTTATCCATTTTTACGTCTCGCGCTCACGAATCGGTATATTCCGTTAAGATCCGGAAAAACTGACGGCGACTCGAAAATCCCGCTCGAACCGATCATTTCGCATATCGCGGTATGCTGTGTATCCCCGCACTCAAAGGCAATCGTGCCTTGATCATGCAAAAATTTTCCGCATTCCCGGAGTATGTCCCGATAGAACTTCAAGCCGTCTTTGCCGCCATCCAGCGCCGTACGCGGTTCCCGCCGCACATCCGGCGGCAATCCTTCAAGTTCGTTACCGGCGATATACGGAGGATTAGCCACGATCAAATCAAACCGGGCGTCCGCAAAATCCCCGGTTAACGCACCAAATAAATCACCCCGTAACAAAGTAATGCGTTCGGCAACGCCGTGTAATAACGCGTTTTTTCCGGCAAGCAAAAGCGCCCGGTCGTCACAATCAGTGGCTACTATTGTACATGCCGGAGCATGCTTTGTCAATGTAATGGACAGCGCGCCGCTGCCGACACATAATTCCAATACCCGCAAAGAGTTCCAAGAACGGGTCCGCAGCACATCGATGCAATATTCAGCCAATACCTCGGTTTCGGGCCGGGGAATAAAAACTCCTTCGTCTATGTAAAATTTCAAGCCGAAAAAATACGCCTCTTTCGTCAGGTATTGCAGCGGCATCCCTTCGGCACGACGGATGATCTGCTCCCGAAAAAGTTCCGCCTCTGCCGGAGAAGCGGTTCGTTCCCGCTCCAGATACAAACCGATGCGGGCACACTCCAGCAACGTACTCAGCAGAACTTCCGCTTCATGGCGGGCCGAATCAACACCCTGTCGCGTTAAAAAATCCGCCGCCCAATTCAGCAGCTCGAGAACCGGAGCCCGGCGGTTGATTGCCGTAGTCATATCAGTTTTTCTTCTCCAGCTTAAGCCGGCGTTCCGCCTCCTGTAATCCGGAGACCACGTCTTCAAGATCGCCCTCGAGAATTTGTTCAATCTTGTATAATGTTAATCCGATACGATGATCGGTAACCCGCCGATCCGGAAAATTATAGGTACGGATTTTTTCACTGCGGTCTCCGGTCCCGATCTGGGAACGCCGTTCACTGGTAATACGCGCCTCCTGCTCCTGCTGCGCGTGATCCAGCAAACGGGCACGTAAGACCTTAATCGCTTTCGCGCGATTTTTTATCTGCGAACGCTCATCCTGACAGGTAACCACAATCCCGGTGGGCATATGGGTAATACGCACTGCCGAATACGTGGTGTTGACACTTTGACCGCCGGCGCCGGATGAACAGTAAACATCGACCTTTATATCGTTCGGATTGATCTGCACATCCATTTCTTCGGCTTCCGGCAACACCGCGACGCTGACCGCCGAGGTATGAATTCTTCCGGAAGCCTCGGTCGTCGGGACCCGCTGAACCCGGTGTACTCCGCTCTCAAATTTAAACCGCTTGTAGGCACCCTTTCCTTCAATCGAAAAGATTACTTCTTTTAAGCCTCCCAACTGCGTTGGATTGGAATTCAACAGTTCGACTTTCAAACCGCAGGCAACGGCATAATGGGTGTACATACGGTACAAATCCGCGGCAAACAATGCCGCTTCTTCGCCGCCGGTTCCGGCGCGAATCTCCATAATGATATCTTTATCCGCGTTCGGATCCTGCTCGATAAGGTACTCTTCGAGTTCGGTAAAGATCGTTTGTTCCCGGGCTTTCAACGCCGCCAGTTCATCCCGCACCAGGGCCAAAAAATCCTCTTCCTCCTTGGCTTCCCGGACGATGATTTCCAAACGGTCTATTTCTTCGCGCAGTTTCAGAAATTCACGGTATTTTTCGATACGCTCCAACAGGCCGGCGCGTTCTTTCGCCAGCTTTTGATAGCCGCTAACATTGCCCGCTACCGCCGGATCACTCATCTGCTGTTCAATATACTGGAAACGATCTTCGAACTCTTTAAATCTGGCAAAAAACAGCTCGTTATTTCGCATAGCGTTTCTTGAAACGTTCCACTCTTCCGGCAGTATCCACCAATTTCTGCTTCCCGGTGTAAAACGGATGACACTGGCTGCAGATTTCCACGCGAATATTGTCTTTTGTGCTCCGGGTTTTGATCGACTCCCCGCAGGCACAGGTGATCGTCGTTTCCTTGTATTCCGGATGGATTTTTTCCTTCATAACCGTTCCTCCTTCACTATTAGTTATCGTTTTTCGCTTTACAGCGTTATAAAACAGTATAGTATACTATGTTTTTCCGTTTCTGGAAAGGGTTAATAAAAATTCCGCGTTGGTCTTTACTTTGGAAAGTTTTTCCGTAAGCAACTCCATCGCTTCGACACTGCTCAACTCGTTTAACGCCTTGCGCAGAACCCAAATCAATCGCAGTTCTTCCGGATCGACCAATAATTCTTCCTTACGGGTATTCGAACGCTTGATGTCGATGGCCGGATAAATCCGCCGCTGGAAAAGGTTGCGATCCAACTGCAGTTCCATGTTACCCGTTCCTTTGAATTCCTCAAAAATAACTTCGTCCATACGGCTTCCGGTATCGATCAGCGCCGTGGCCAGAATGGTCAACGACCCGCCTTCTTCGACATTGCGCGCCGCGCCGAAAAAGCGCTTCGGTTTTTGTAAGGCCGTCGAATCCACACCGCCGGAAAGGATCTTCCCGGAATGCGGCACCACGGTGTTATGGGCCCGGGCCAGACGGGTAATGCTGTCCAGCAGGATAACCACATCTTTTCCGCATTCAACCAGGCGTTTGGCTTTTTCCAGCACGATTTCCGCCACCTGCACGTGACGCTCCGGCGGCTCGTCAAAAGTGCTGCTGATAACTTCGCCTTTGACCGAACGCTGCATATCGGTGACTTCTTCCGGACGTTCATCGATCAACAAAACAATCAGGATCACGTCTTCATTGTTCTGGGTTATGCTATTGGCAATCTTTTGCAGCAATACCGTTTTTCCGCTATAGGGCGGAGCAACGATAAGTCCGCGCTGGCCCTTGCCGATGGGCGTCAGCAAATCCATGATCCGCGTCGATACTTCTTCCGGGTTCGTTTCCAGAATAAACCGTTTATTCGGATACAACGGGGTCAGATTATCGAACAGGATTTTTTCTTTGGCTTTTTCCGGGGATTCAAAATTAACCGCCTCGACCTTAAGCAGAGCGAAATAGCGCTCACCTTCTTTCGGCGGCCGGATCTGTCCGCTTACCGTATCACCGGTGCGCAGATCGAATTTGCGAATCTGGCTGGGAGAGATATAAATATCGTCCGGACACGGCAGATAATTATAGTTGGGACTGCGTAAAAATCCAAACCCGTCGGGCAAAACCTCCAGGATCCCTTCGCCGAACATATTGCCGGCTTTCTCCGCCTGCGCCTGAAGGACCTTAAAAATCAAGTCCTGTTTACGCATGCCGCTGATATTGGGTACCTGCAGTTCTTTGGCGATCTTTAATAATCCGGAACCGGTCATCTTTTTCAATTCGCCAATATCCATATACCCATCCTCCTTTACCATCCGGCGTTCCTCATTCTGGGCCGGCTTCGGTTTGACCGTGTTCGTATTCTGCCCATTTTTAGTACCGTTTTCCGCCTTTACTACCTTACCTTTTTCAGTGTTTGTTCCCATATACCTTCCTAATGTTTAATTGTTTGCTTATATCCCTGACTTGACGCTCTGTATATTTTAAAGTCCCGCGATTATCGATGACATAATCAGCGTACGTGATTTTCTCGCGCAGCGGCATCTGAAACCGTACCCGCCGCCGGAATTGCTCCACACTCATGCTTCGCTCCGCCGCCCGCCGGCGCTGCTGCGGCAACCCCGCCCTCACCACAATAACCGTATCCATGCTCCGGAACAGCCCCGACTCTATCAACAGGGGCGCTTCCACCACAATGGCTCGCCGCGGATTTTTTTTCCGGCACATCCGGATATTCCGCCGCAGATACGCGAAAACCTGCGGGTGAATGATCGCGCACATATCCCGCTCGTTCCGGGCATCGGCAAACCCGATTGCCGCCAGTTTTTCCCGGTCGATCCCTCCCCGTTTGTTCAAAATCACCTTGCCGAACCGGGTTATCAGCTTCCGATAGGACGACGTGTTCCGGAATAATGCCCGATGAGCGATCCGATCGGCATTAAAAACCGTTGCCCCGCAGCGGCCGAACATCGCCGCCACCGTTGATTTTCCGCTCGCTAAACTTCCGGTAATACCGATCAGCGTCATAATTTCGATTCAAATTTTCCCGGGGACTGCGCCGGCCCGCCCGCTCAATCTCCGGTTATTTTTTCATCAGTTCTTTATACAATGACAGGTACTGTTTCGCCGATTTTTTCCAGGAAAAATCGCTCTTCATCGCCGTTACCGCCAGTTTTTTCCAGGCCTTGTCATCCTGATACACGCACAACGAACGCTTCACGGTCTCCAGCAACGCCCCGGATTCATAGCGGTCAAACACGAAACCGTTCCCTTTACGGGTAAACGGATCGTAATCGACCACGGTATCGGCAAGCCCGCCGGTGCGGCGCACCAGCGGAATCGTACCGAAGGCCAGGCTGATCAGCTGCCCCAACCCGCACGGTTCATAATATGAAGGCATCAGAAACATATCCGATCCGGCGTATATCTTATAGGCCAGCGCGGCGTTGAAAGTCAGGCTTATCGACGTGTTTTTATATTTTTTCGCGACACTTTCAAAAAGCGCATGGTAACGCGGCTCACCGGTGCCCAATAAAACAAACTGAACCGGCAAGCGGGCAAAATCATCGATGATAGCGGCAAAAATATCCAGCCCTTTCTGGTCCGCCAAACGGGTGATCATGCCGAACAGCGGAGTCTTCGCATCCACCGCCAGACCGCATTGCTTTTGCAGGTCGGCTTTATTGACATATTTATCCTCAATCGAATCCGGGCCGTAATTTTTCGCCAGCGCACCATTCCCGCCGGGATTCCATTCTTCGTAATTTATCCCGTTCAAAATCCCGGTGATATCGGTTTTTCTCTGCCGCAATACTCCTTCCAGCCCGCAGCCGTACTCGGTAGTCTGTATCTCCCGGGCATAAGTCGGGCTTACCGTGGTTATCCGGTCGCTGAACAGCAACGCCCCTTTTAACAAATTCACTTTCCCGTAAAATTCCAGACCGTTTACGGAAAACACCTCTTTTTCCAGCCCGGTCAGCGAAAATTCCTCGGCGGGAAACAGCCCCTGATATCCCAGGTTATGGATCGTAAATACCGTTTTTACCTTTTTGTAAAACGGATCGTTCTTATACAGCGTCTTCAAAAACACCGGAATCAATCCCGACTGCCAATCATGACAATGGATAATATCCGGCGAAAATTTTATCGTCTTGAGCAAATTAAGCGTCCGCACGCAGTAATAGGTGAACCGCTCCAGGTTATCGGGATAATCTACGCCTTTATCCTGGTACAGCCCGTCACGGTCGAAATATTTATTTTTTTCCAGGAAATACACCTCGATGTTTTTGCCCAGTTTTCCCACCCAGGTATCGTCATTCAGTTTTTTTAATCCGAACTTTTTAACGTCAATACTCCGGTACCGCGGCATCACGATCTTAATTTCGGCATCCAGCGCCGCTAATGCCGGCGGCAGCGTTCCGGCCACATCGGCAAGTCCGCCGGTTTTGGCAAACGGAACCACTTCCGAAGAACAAAAAAGTACTTTCATTTTCCCCTCCCCTTAATGCAGGTCTCGCCAGTTAACCCCTGTTTTTATCCCCACTTTAACCGGAACTTCCAATCGAATCACATTCTCCATATTTTCCGTAACGATGCCGCGTACCGCCGGGAGCTCTTCGTCCGGAACGTCGAATACCAATTCATCGTGCACCTGTAAAACCATCGCCGTTTGCAAGCGTTCTTTATTCAACACGCGGTAAATAGAAACCATCGCCGCTTTGATCAGGTCCGCCGCCGTACCCTGCACCGGCGTATTCATGGCCGTGCGTTCGGCAAAACTGCGCTGCATCTGATTCTGAGCGTTAATCTGCGGGATATACCGGCGCCGGTTCAGGAGCGTGGTCACATATCCCTGCGTGCGCGCTTCTTCGATCTGACGCTGCAGGTACGACTGCACCCCCGGATAACGGTTAAAATATTCCTCAATGAATTTTTTCGCTTCGGCATTACTTATTCCCAGATCGCGCGCCAACCCGTAGGGGCCCATGCCGTAAACGATGCCGAAGTTGACCCGCTTGGCCAGATCGCGCATCTCTTCGGTAACCGCGCTCTGGGCGACATTGAAGATCAATGACGCGGTTAAGGCATGGATATCCTCGTCATGACGAAACGCATCGATCAATTTCCGGTCACCCGATAAATGCGCCAAAACCCGCAGCTCGATCTGCGAATAATCGGCGGACAGCAGCAGCCATCCCTTGCCCCGGGAGGTAAACGCCGCACGTATCTGCCGGCCGGCTTCGGTTCGAACCGGGATATTTTGTAAATTCGGTTCACTCGAGCTTAGCCTGCCGGTTGCCGTTACGGCCTGGTTAAACGAGGTATGGATGCGCCCGGTCCGGGCATCAATCAGCGCAAGCATCCCCACCACATAAGTTGATTTTAATTTGGCTAATTCCCGGTAGTCCAGGATCATTTTCGGCAACGCATGCGTCGCCGACAAACGCTCCAGCACTTCTCCGTCGGTGGAAGGCCCGCTTTTGCCTTTCTTTATCACCGGCAACTGCAAACGATCGAATAAAACCTCACTCAACTGTTTGGGAGAGTTTATATTAAACTGAGAACCGCTTACCGCATAAATCTGTTCCGTCAATGCGGTTAATTTCGCATCGAACTCCTGTTCCAGCCGACTCAGCAATGAACGGTCGACACGAATGCCCGCTTGCTCCATCGACGCGAGGACCCGGATCAGCGGCATTTCAACCGAAGAAAACAAATCCGCCAGATTTTTCGATTCCAGCCGGGCCTGCAATGCTTGTTTCAGCGCCGATTGTTCGCCGGCCGCGGATTCGTCATTTATGCTGCGTCCGGCATATACGGCAGCAATATCCGCAAGCGACGGAGCACCCGCGCCCGGTTCAAGTAAATAAGCAGCCAACATGCAGTCAAAGAACGGCTCTTCCAGACAAATCCCGATCGGCGCCAACATCACACAAGCCGACTTCAGGTCATATCCGATTTTAACGACTTTAGGATTCCGCAGCAGCGCATCCAGACAATCGATAATCCCCCGGTCGGAAAGAGCCCGGTCACGTTCAAACCGGACCGCAGTTTCTCCATCGCAGCACAAATCGATAGCGCGCAAAACCCGGGGATCGCGTTCATCCGCTTGCACGTTCAGAGAAAGTTCACCGGCCCGAACGGCGGCATCAGCCAAACGCTCCGCGTGTTCCACCCCGGTTACCGACGGTATCGCGGCCGATGCCGCTGCACCCTGTTTTTGCAGCAGAGTTATATATAAACTTTTGAATTCAAGCGCCTGAAAAATTTTTTTAAGTTCCGGGATATTTTCATCTTTTCCCGCCAGCGATTCCAAGGTGACCGTGAGGGGAACATCCGTTACCACCGTTGCCAGGTTTTTGCTTAACCGCGCCTGGTCCGCGTATTGTTCAAGCAATTCCCGGCGTTTCTTCTGCGGAATTCCGGCGGTATTTTTCAGAATAGTTTCCAAATCCCCAAAGGTCTGGATCAATTCCGCGGCGGTCTTCTCACCGATACCTGGCACGCCTGGAATATTATCCGAACTGTCACCGGTTAAAGCTAAAAGGTCAGTAATCTGGCTGGGGTTGACATTGTATCGCAATAAAACCTTTTTTTCATCGACAATCGCATTATCTTTCTGCGGATTATAGATTTTAACATACTTGTCAACCAATTGCAACATATCTTTATCATTGCTGACCACATACACATCTACCGCGGTTTTAAACCGGGTCGCCAGAGTGGCGATAATATCGTCGGCCTCATACCCGGTAAGTTCGAATATGGGGATACCGTAGGCGTCGACCACCTCTTTGATCGTTTTCATCTGCTCGCGCAGGTCATCCGGCATGGGTTTACGGTTTATCTTATACTCGGCGTATTTTTCATGGCGCAGAGTCGGCCCTTTCAGGTCGAAACAAACCGCCAGGTAATCCGGGGCGGCTTCCGCGCGCAATTTATTCAGCATGGTTACAAACCCATACACCGCGCCGGTCGGACGCCCGTCGGCCGTATTAAGGTTCATAATCGCATAATACGCCCGGTAGCAGTAGGAATTACCGTCAACAATAAATAATTTTTTTCTCTGCATGAATCAGGAAAACATTCCTTGTTTTTGCGGATTTTTCTTATGGCATGAAACTCTGTTTGAAGTTTTTGCTCAGGCTTCGCCCGCTTTCGCAGCGGCATCCCTCTTCGGCGATCCGGTAAACCGTTCGGCATCGGAAACAATAACGCTGAGCTGCCCGGCCGCGGAACGCCCCCCATACTTTTTACTTGCTCTGAATCGTCTCCCCGGTTGGCGCAATAATACGCGCGGTAACAAATATCAACAGATTCTTCTTTTCCTTATTATCGGATTTATGGCTGAACAATGCGCCTACCAGCGGAACGCTTCCCAACAGCGGAACCCGGCTTACCGTATGCTCGACCACCTCGCGCATCAACCCGCCCATGACCACGGTATCGTTGTTGTTAACCACAATGCTCGCCGTAGCATTACGCACATTGAAAAACGGCTGTAAATACGGATGATCGGTGGTTCCGAAATTATACATATCGTTATTGATGTCGAATTCACTAACCTCGGGAACCAGCGTAAGGTTGATCGTCTTGCCGTCGGAACCGACATTCGGCGTCACTTTTAAGATAATCCCGATATCCCGGGTTTTAAACTCCGAGGGAACCGTAGCATAATAGGTCCGGGCCTGGTCTCCGACGACGGAATCATAGGTTTGTATTTCGTATTTTGTCGGATAACGATATTCTTTGACGATTTTAATTACTGCTTCCTGTCCGCTGATGGTGGTTACTTTCGGTGAAGAAAGGGTATTACTGTCGGTATTCTGCTCAATCGCCGACAACACCGCCTGAAATTGACTGAAATCAAGCACTCCAAAATCGACATTGCTGGCAGTTGAAAATGAATCGGCATACTTCGTATTTTGGTCTTTTTTGAACGGGAACGTATGGCTTGATTTGGCTCCGGTTGCAGTTACCTCGGCATTAATATTAAGGCCCAGGGACGAAAGATCATCAGCGCCGATCTCAACAAACCGGGCTTCGATCATAACCTGAGGCGGATTGACATCAAGCACTTCCAAGGCCTGTTCCAGCACGGACAGGTTGCTGGGCGTGTTGCGGACAATAAGCGTACTGGTACGATTATCCAGGAAAATACTGCTGCCTTCCGGCCAGGTGATTATTTCTCTGAAAACATCTTTGATCGTCAGGGTGATTTTTCCGGATACTCCGCCGGGCCCGCCGATCTTGACCCCTTCATAGGTCGATATCCCCGATTCTTTCTGGCCGGCCTGCTTGGGTGCCGCTTCTTTGGCCGTTTTCACGGTTTCCGGAGCATCACTGGCGGTAGCGTTATCGGACTTGATGTTTTTTACGGTCACGGTATCAAAAGTGGTAAAGGTGGTAAACGTCGCCAATCCCTGCGAAAGATGATAAATCCGGGTTACCAGTTCTTCATTGGTAATACCTTCCCGGGTACTCACCCAGATACTATTCTCTTCAAAACGATACGCCAGCCCCTTAGTGCGCAACACCGACTCCAATGCCTGCACCAGGGTAATATCTTTCATGTGGATACTCAAACTGCCGGAACGGGACACGGCCGACTCGTCCATCACGATATTAATGCCGCTCACATTCGAGAGATACTCGATGATCTTGCTCAGCTGCGCTTCATTAAAATCGACGCTGACTTTCTTTTGAGCGGCAATATCGCGCAGTTTACGCGAAGCCGCGGTTGCCGGCGGTATTACCGCCGCCGAAGACGGTTGCTCGATAAGCCCGGCCTTCTCCGTATCCAATATGCGCTGCCCCTGAAGAATTTCTTTTTTCATCTCGACCTGGCGCTGTTCGAACAGCAGGCTGGCTTTGTCGATTTCAAAAATAAGCCGGCAGATCTCTTCATTCCCCGGTTCGATAGCTCGGGCGCGTTCGAAATAACTCTTTGCCTTCCCGAATTCCAATTTTCCCCAGGCCTCATAGCCGCGGTTTAAAAGCTCCTGTGTATCCACCACTTTTACCGGGACAGTCTCCTGGGTCAGGCTTTTTTGCTGGGCGATTTGGGAAGCAATCGTTGCGGCTTGTTCCTGCTCAAAGTTTGAAATGCGGCTTTGCTGGGCAATCGCGGACGCAGTTGACCAGCATAATAACCATACCAGGACAATCAGGGCACTATTTCGTTTTTTCATGGATATACCGTTCCTTTCTCTATCCTGAGATACTGTCCTTGCTTCGATACTAACACAGATTCTTCGTCGATGTCAAGCACCGTACCTCCTAAAAAATCGCTGTTCTTAGTAACTAAAAATGTAGTATTTGTATTAAGTTCCTTGATGGTTGCCATCAACTCATCACTGCACGCCGATTGCCGATACGAGACCACATACCGGGTCGTCCCGGCCAGAAGTACCAGCATATTATTATTGAGATCGGCGATCGTATACGGAGAAAGAGTGGATCCGACCCCGACCAAATAACTCGTTTTTCCCATATTCACCTGGGCAACAATACGGCCGTCGGAAAAAATGATCCGGCCTTCATAGGAAATCCCCAGAGGCTTCGGCGTAATCTCGATGATTTGAAAACGCGGCAGTTGGGGACCAGCCGTGCCCCGTTCCGATTCCGGTTGTTCCAGCTCCCGGGAAAAAATATCCCGGCCGGACAATTCCAGGCCTTCCGACAATGATATCGGCGGTACCGATTTTAAAACACCGGCCAGCCCGGAATTTCCTTCCGTTTCGCTATCGCTGCCGGATAAAATATCACCTTGCTCCACGCGGGCAATCCGTTCGGTCACCGCGAGCTGTCGTTTCGCGGACAAATTCCCGAGCAGCAACGCGCCGATTATCAACACGCCCAGCGTGCCGCCAAAAATGATTTTTTCTCGCTCTTTTACGATATTCGGTATCATCATTTATTCCCACATAACCGATTCCAGTTCAATCGCAGCAACCAGCCGCGCCGATAAAGGCTCTTTGCGCTTCAGCTCCAGTTGCCGAATGATATACATATTTCGAGACCGGTTCAATCCGGATAAAAATTTTTGCATGCGCGGATAATCCGTCTCAAACACGACATTCAACGAAGTTGCCGGGAATGAGATCGTTTCGCTGTCGGACACCGGACGGGTCAGATTCATCGGTTTATGCTTGAGGGTCAGGCTGTTGATCGCGTCAACCTTGCTGTCTAAAAGCATCCCGACAACCTCTTCCACCACCGCCAGCTCTCGGGTCAACACCGGCACCAGCTCCGGTTCCGGAACGTTGAAAGCATAATCGGAAAACCCCAGCAATTCCGGGATAATGACCGAACCCGGTTTGGCGCGTTTCTGCATGGCATCGGACACGCTGAACAACCGCTGTTTAAATGACAACGGCGTTATCGGTGTTTGCGCTGCCGCATTATCATCAGGCCTGAACAGATTTCTTAATTCCGCGTAGCGCCCGTTAAGCTCCATCAGAACAGCGGATTGCCGGTCCAATGCGGTTTCCGGGTCGGCGCCATAGATGCGCGCATCGGCTTTAACCGTCTCTTCCAATACCTCCGCCCGACGCTCCAACCGGGCATTCCCTCCCATACCGGCCAGGATCGCAACGGCAACGACCGCTCCGATCACCGTCATAACCGCGACGGCAATAATCGGCCCTTTGAATTTTTTAACGATCATTCCATCCATTGCGTCACCCTTGCCCCGGCCGTAATTGAACCGTAAGCGAAAAACTCACCAAATTATCGCCTTCTTTGCCGACCTTAGCGACGGCAACATCCTGGATCCCTTCGCTCGCGCTCAACCGCTGTTGAAACACCTCGATATCCCGGATTGTTTCCGCGCTGCCGCTTATACGGACACGCCGTTCGCTTTCGACGATACTCAACTCGTTGACCCACACCGATTCCGGCATTGCCGCGCCGATCTTTTCAAGAACAGTCACCGGCTCCCGCTTCCCGGATAGAATCGGGGTTATCGCGCCGATCCGGTTACGCAACCGCGCCAGCTCGATTTGATTACGGGAAAAAGTTTCTTTATCGCGGTCGAAACGTCCGGCAATAGTTTCCAGAACCCGCAGATAATTTTCATTAAGCTGCCGCTCATGATTGACAAACCCCAGAAGCATAAACAAAAACAGCAGTATCGCCCCGGCACTTCCGATCAAAAACGGAATCTTCCTCTTTATGGACTTATACTGCAATTCCTCCGGAGGCAGCAAATTGAGGTTCATCAACGAACGCCCCTGCCCGCGCAAAGCCAGACCGATAGCCGGTCCGACAAATTCATTCACGTTCACTTCCACGCTGGAACGAAAATGGAGAAAATTGAAATAATCCACTTTCTCCGTGGGAATCGCCAGGCTGTTTTCGAAAAACTTGTCGATGTTTTCGATTTTACTGACACCGCCGGTGATCAGAACTTTCTGAAAATTCATTTCAAAGGAATGCTGTGATTTATAAAAATTCAGGGTCTTGACAATTTCGTTGGTCATATCCGTCAATACCCCGGTTATGGCCATGGCTATCTTTTGTTCCTGCGTATCCACGGTGGATTTTTGTCCGAAGTACAACAATACCGCTTTCCCGTGATCTTTTTTGATTTGCTCGGCTTCGGCGCGTTCAACCGACAACGCCCGGGAAAGAGCCTCGGTAATATCCTCCCCGCCGATCGGCAGACTGCGGGTCCACACTTTTCCCCCGTTTATAACGACAATATTCGTGGTTTTCGCACCCAGATCAAGCACCAGGGTCTGACTCAAATCGCGGTAAAAATACTGCAGGCAATTGTAGAGCGAAAGGTTGCTGACATCGACAAATTCCACTTCCAGCCCGCAGGTCCGGGCAACCGCCGTTACGGAAAGGATCAATTCCTTTTTAACCGCAGCCAGAAGCACGCTGAGGTTATTCTTGTCGCGGCCGTAAATTTGAAAATCCCACACCACATCCTTGATCGGAAACGGCACCTGCTGTTGAGTCTCATACAAAACAATTTGGCGTAATTTCTGGGACGCGGTTGCCGGAACCTTCACCATCCGGACAAATGCCGATTGCCCGGCGATGGCAATCCCGGTCCGGATCGTCCGCAGATCTTTTTCCTTGCGTAAAAATTTCTTAAGAATCACCGAAACCGCCGCCGCCTGCCCCAACCCGGCGGCATCGCCGGTTTGTTCATAGGACTCGCACAAAGCATGCACGATACGGATCCGTCCGCTTTTTTCTTTTTCAAGCAGGACGATTTTTACGGCACTGGCGCCGATATCGATTCCTAAAAATAAATTTTTTTTCACACCGGACATACTAACCCAATCGCTTCTTCCCTGATTTTAAATTTCGACAGAAGGGCTCTTAACAAATTACCACCGCCCTCTACACGTAAACCGCTCCATTCCCTGGAGCGAATTTTTATGAAGGAAAACCCTGAGAGCATTACTCGCGTTGAACATCTAACTATAACAAATTATATATTATATAACATATTTATAAAGTTTTGTCAATACGCCGATGATTATTTTAGCCCGACCGGACAGAATGGACGGGGATCGATTTACGCAACTAACTTAATATCATTGAGTTAGAGATTGAATCAGCGTAATAAGCGGCAGGAACATCGATAATACAATAACTCCGACAATACTGCCGACGCCGAGCACCAGCATCGGTTCCAGCAAAGATGTTAAAGCATTAGTGGTAATCTCCACCTCTTCCTCATAGGTATCGGCCACTTTCGCCAGCATTTTATCCAACGCACCGCTTTCTTCTCCCACGGCAATCATGTTGATCATTAACTGCGGAAAAACATCGCTGTGTTCCAACACCCGGGAAATAAAACCACCCTCGCGCACACTCCCGTAAACGGCAGCCACCGCCCGGCTGACCACTTCATTACCGCTTACTTCTTTAGTTAATTCCAGGGCCCGCAAAATGGGGACTCCCCCGGAGAGCAGGGTTGACAAGGTCCGGGAAAAACGGGAAGCGATTATCTTCTGGATCAGCGGCCCGAAAACCGGCAGGCGCAACACCAGCGAATCCCGGAAAAAACGAAAAGCGATGTTATACAGTAAAACACGATAGCCGACGATCAACCCCGCGATTATTCCGGCAATCACATACCAGCGCGCAAGTAAAAACTTACTGAGATGCATGATAAACATGGTAATCAGCGGCAAAGACATCCCGGAATCCTCAAACAAAGCCATAAATCGCGGGATAACGAAAGCGATAATAAAACCGAGGATACCGACGGAAACGGTCAACACCAGCGCCGGATAAATCAATGCCGCCTGAATGCGCTGAGTAAGACGTAAATTACGTTCCAAATAGTCGGCCAGATTTTTGAGCACTTCATCCAAAGCTCCGCCGGTTTCTCCGGCTTTGATAATATTAACGTACACTTTTGAAAACGCCGCCGGATAATGCGCCAGGGCATCACTGAAGGTCTTCCCGCTTTCGATCATCCCGGCGAGTTCTCCGATCAATACACTCATCGCTTCAAACCGGACCTGTTTTTCCAAAGTATGCAGGCTGCGCACCAGCGCAAGACCGGCATCGAGCAATACCGACAACTGGCGGGTAAAAATCACCAGATCCTGCGGTTTAATTGTCTGACGACTGCCTTTTCTTGCGCCGAAAATATGCCCGAGTGCCGGAATCAAAGAACCCCGGCCTTTTTTTCCGCCGTCGGCGGGAACGACCTCGGACGGGAACAAGTCCATCTGCTTTATCCGGGTTAAAGCCTCGGCAAACGATATTGCCTCCACCTGGCCCTTTTTCTCAGCGCCGGAAGCATCGATAGCCGTATAATTAAACAGCTGCATTCGCAGTTCCTCTTCGCGCATTACACATACCCCGAGGTTGTCGTCACCAGTTCTTCACAGGTCGTTTTGCCCGCAAACACCAGTCGCAGCCCGTCTTCACGCAACGTACGCATACCGTTGCGGGCCGCCTGTGCCCGCAGTGCGGCAACCGGGGCGCGCTCCAGAATAAGCGACCGAATATCCTCGTCAAAAACCAGTAATTCAAAAATTCCGCTGCGACCTTTGTATCCGGAATAATTGCAGGCCGTACAGCCCGCCCCTTTATAAAACTTTTTTCCCTGCGTTTGCGCCGCGGAAAGCCCGACCTCTTCCAGTTCTTTTTCGGTCGGAACGCATTCCTGCCGGCATTCCAGGCAAATACACCGGACCAATCGCTGCGCCAGTATCGCCTCAACCGCCGAAGCGATCAGAAACGGTTCCACCCCCATATCGACAAGCCGGGTGATCGCGCTGGCCGCATCATTGGTATGCAGGGTGGAAAACACCAGATGCCCGGTCAATGAAGCATGGATCGCCATCTGTACTGTTTCCGCGTCACGAATCTCCCCCACCATAATAATATCGGGATCCTGCCGCAGAATATGCCGCAAAGCCACCGGGAAAGTCAGATTAATCTTCGGCCGAACCGAAACCTGAATCAGCCCGGAGACATCGAATTCCACCGGGTCTTCCACGGTAATGATCTTGGATTCGATCAGATTAATCTCGCTCAGCGCGGCATACTGCGTGGTCGTTTTTCCGCATCCGGTCGGACCGGTACTCAAAAGTATACCATACGGCTGTTTGATCAGGTTGCGAAACTTCACCTTGATGTCGTCGGAAAAACCGACATCGTCCAGCGACAGCTGGATCGTGGCCTTGTCCAGTATCCGGATAACCACGCTCTCGCCGAAAATCGTCGGCAGGGTCGAAATCCGCAGATCGACCATACGCCCGCTGATCCGCACCAGGGTCCGCCCGTCCTGCGGAAGACGGGTTTCGGCAATATTAAGATTGGCCATAACTTTGATCCGCGAAGTAATCGCCAGGTGCAGGGTTTTCGGCGGGGTCACGATATCGTATAAAACCCCATCCAGCCGATAGCGTATTTTAAATTCGTCCTGAAACGGCTCAAAATGGATATCGGAGGCCTTTTTCTGGATCGCCTGGACAAGAATACTGTTGATCAGCTTGACAATCGGAAGCTGCGCCGCCATTGCTTCGATATTTTCGATCTTTTCGCCGCCCTCGGATAAATCCGGGATAGCCTGGTTGATCTCCGAGAACAGTTCATCAACGCTCTCCGCTTCACTTCCGTAATATTTTTTTATCGCTTCGGCAATACTCTTAGCCGTAGCCACTTTGCCTTTGATATTGCAGTTAAACATAAACCGCAGGTCATCCAGGATACTGAAATTCAGCGGGTCGGACGTGGCAACCGTCAGCGTGTTATATTCAAAATCGATCGGAACGATATGATACAAACGGGCAATCGCACCGGGAATCTTATGCAAGGCTTCTTTGGGAGGGGGGGTCTCTTCCAGGTCAACCAGTTCCATCTTAGCTTGAATTCCCAGCGCATTCAATAAATCCTCTTCGCTGATATATCCCAGATTGACAAAAATCTGGCCAAGCGGCAGCCCGCTGGTTTTCTGGTGCTCCAAACCTTCCTTGAGTTCCGCCGGGGTAATGATCCCGCGTTCCTGCAAAATCGTTCCGATATTTTTGAATCTAAAATTACCCTGCATCGCGTTTTATACTTTCCCCTGAATTTTTAACTTCATTTGTTCCTGATCAAACGCCTTGGCGATGGCATCCTCCTGCCGGATCGCCCCGTTGGTATAATGTTCGAACAACGACGCGTCAAATGTCCTCATCCCGTATTTACCGCCGGTCTGCAAGTCGGAGGTAATCCGGTAGGTTTTTCGCTCACGGATAAGGTTTTGTATCGAAGGGGTACTGATCATAATCTCAAACGCACCGATACGGCCGCGGCCGGAAGCCCGCACCAATAATTGCTGGGAAATAACCGCCAAGATCGAGGTGGAAAGCTGGGTCCGGATCTGCTCCTGCTGACTCGGCGGAAACACATCGATAATCCGGTCAACCGTGGACGCGGCGCTGGTGGTATGCAGCGTCGCCAGAACCAAATGTCCGGTCTCCGCCGCCAGGATCGCCGCTTCGATCGTCGCCAGATCGCGCATTTCTCCGACCAGGATAACATCGGGATTTTGCCGCAACCCTTTGATCAGCGCTTCACTGAAACTCGGCACATCCACTCCCAATTCACGCTGAGTGATGATCCCCTTTTTGTGCGTATGATAATATTCGATCGGATCCTCGATGGTGATAATATGACAATCGCGTTCGGCATTGATAAAATCGGTCATTGTCGCCAAGGTCGTGGTTTTCCCGCTTCCGGTCGGCCCGGTCACCAGGATAAGACCGCGCGGGCGATACAATAAATCTTTCACCACTTTTCCCAGTCCGATTTCATCGAAGGAAAGCAAGCGGGTCGGGATTAAACGCAGGGTCATACCGTAATGCCCTTTTTGTTTGTACACCGACACACGGAAACGCGCTACTTTCTCGAACGCAAACCCGAAATCGACCCCGCCGACTTCCTGGATCCGGCGCTGATTCTCATTACTGGTGATCGATTTCATCAACGCTTCGGTCTGTTCATGCGTCAAAAGATCATAATTAAGCGACATTAAGGAATTGTCGATACGCAGCGTCGGCGATTTGCCCACGGTAAGATGCATATCCGAAGCATTATGCTTCACACACAACTGTAATAATTCTCCTATTTCCGCCATAACTACCTCCCGTTTTTACTCTCCACTTTTTTTACTGTGGACTGTGGACCATGGTCTATCTCTAATCTATATCACTCTGCGTTATCCGCACCAGCTCCTGAAAAGTCGTTGTCCCGATCAATACTTTTTGCGTGGCATGTTCTTTCAAGGTAATCATGCCCAAACCCCGGGCCTGCTCGCGAATCGTCGTACTGGCCGCATTGGTATGAATCAGTTCTCTGATCTCATCATTAAGGATTAATAATTCAAAAATACCCGTGCGCCCTAAATAGCCGGTATGCGAGCAATGCGCGCACCCCTTAGCCCGGTACAGGACAGCGGCATCGTCGTTTTCCGGAATTTCCAAAATCAGTTTTTCATCTTTCGGCGGCTTGTACGCCTGTTTGCAATGCGGACAAAGCAGCCGGATTAACCGCTGGGCCAGGACCGCCTGTAAAGTCGCCGCCACCAGATACGGTTTAATGCCCATGTCGATCAACCGGACAATCGCGCTCGGCGCGTCGTTTGTATGGAGCGTACTCAAAATAAGATGCCCGGTAAGCGCCGATTGCACCGCGATACGAGCGGTTTCCAGGTCACGGATTTCTCCGACCATGATAATATCCGGAGCCTGCCGCAGCATCGAACGCAGGACCCGGGAAAACGAAAGCCCGATCGCGTTTTTAACTTGTACCTGATTGATACCGCTGATCTGATATTCGACCGGATCTTCCACCGTAAGAATTTTTTTCTTTGAACGGTCGATATTGCTGAGCACGGCGTAAAGCGTCGTGCTTTTTC
>JAQULA010000001.1 GCA_028718845.1 Candidatus Omnitrophota bacterium | reverse complement strand
TCCCGTTCCTTATCCAGCGCCTGCTTCTTGATCACATTTACGTTTTCAGCCTGTTCGACAATTTGTTTTTGGGCCCCGGACACCTGGCTTAACAATGCCTGCTTCTCATCCGCCATCCGCCGGTTATCGTCCTTAAGCTTATCCAACTCCTGCGCCTGCGCCGTCAGCCGGGTTATCCGGTCATTATACTCCTGCTCTTTCTTCTGCGATAATGACGCCTGCTGTTCCCGTCCGGCAAGCTGTTTTTGCAATCCGGCAAACTGGACCCGTAACGCCTCTTTCTCGGCATTGATCCGGGTATTTTCATCCTTAAGCTGATTAAAATCATTGGTTAGTTCAGCTATCCGGTTATTATATTCCTGCATTTTATCCCGGAACTGCCGTTCGGCCGTGCCGGACTGCTGATCCTGCGCCGCGAGCTGTTCCTGCAATTCGGCGACCCGGCCCTGCAGCGACTGCTTCTCCTCCGCCATCCGCCGGTTATCGTCCTTGAGCTTATCCAACTCCTGCACCCGGCGGTTTAATTCCGCCAATCGATCGGTATATTCCTGTTCCTTCTGCTGCGCCAGCTTCGCGGCCGTGCCGGACTGCTGATCCTGCGCCGCGAGCTGTTCCTGCAATTCGGCGACCCGGCCCTGCAGCGACTGCTTCTCCTCCGCCATCCGCCGGTTATCGTCCTTGAGCTTATCCGACTCCTGCACCCGGCGGTTTAATTCCGCCAATCGATCGGTATATTCCTGTTCCTTCTGCTGCGCCAGCTTCGCGGCCGTGCCGGACTGCTGATCCTGCGCCGCGAGCTGTTCCTGCAATCCGGCTACCTGGCCCTGCAGCGACTGCTTCTCCTCCGCCATCCGCCGGTTATCGTCCTTAAGCTTATCCAACTCCTGCGCCTGCGCCGTCAGCCGGGTTATCCGGTCATTATACTCCTGCTCTTTCTTCTGCGATAATGACGCCTGCTGTTCCTGTCCGGCAAGCTGTTTTTGCAATCCGGCAAACTGGACCCGTAACGCCTCTTTCTCGGCATTGATCCGGGTATTTTCATCCTTGAGCTGATTAAGCTCCTTAACCTGCGCTCTCAACTCAGCCAGCCGGGCACTATATTCCTGCCCTTTAGTTTTCTCCTGTTGTTCGGACGCTTTGGCTTTTTGATCCAGTGCGGCAATCTTTTTTTGTAAATCAACAACCTGACTCAGCAGCGACTGTTTTTCCGCCACGATCCGGCGGTTTTCATCCTTAAGCGCGCTCAGTTCCACTACCTGAGCGCTCATTTCCGATAAACGGCTGTTATATTCCTGCTCTTTATTCAGCGATACGCTTACCTGCTGGGATTGATCGGTAATTTGTTTCTGCAAATCGGCTATTTGGGCCTGTAATACCTGTTTCTCCACGTTGATCCGGCTGTTTTCGTCCTTCACCCGGTCGAGTTCTTTTATCTGCAGCGCGAATTTTTCCATCCGGCTGTTGAATTCCTGTTCTTTTTCCTGCATCAAATTTTTTAACAAGTCAACGTTTTGTTCTTTTTCGCCGACCTGTTTTTTCATCCCCGCCACCTGATTTAATAGTGACAAATTTTCATCCGCCATCCGGCTGTTCTCATTCTTCAGCTGAGAAATCTCAGTCGATGCCTGGGTAAATACCTTATTGAGATTATCAAATTCCTGCCTTAAAAAACCGATCTCTTCTTCGGCTACGCGCAGACCCATTTGCGCGGCCTGCTCGCCGGTCCCCCCGGATACGGCTCCGGAATCGGCCGATCCCGGAGCGGGAGCCGCTGATTCGGCGTTCGACTGCTCCGCCTTAGCCGGGACAGAAGTCGTCCCTGAGCGTTTATCCTTAGCGGGTTTTACCTCCGCCTGCGCCCGCAAAGGCGTGAACGCCAGCAAAAAACCAAGCAGGACGACAAAACACACTCCGTGCCGGATTTTTTCATAACATCGGTCGATGCGGTTTAGCTTCATATTCTTAGTCATCGCTCCCTGAGCCCTTATACACTTTAAACCCTTTCATTTCCATCCCGCCAAAGCCGGCTTCCGGAGGAGGCGGCATGTGCGTTTTCTGGTCCTCTTTTATTTTTTCAACTTCTCCATAATCCTGCGGCGGCTTAATATTCGCATCGCCGATCGGTGCTCCTCCGTTGGCGATCAAAGCCTCTCCGCTGATAATTGTCGGCGTAATCAGAATCAACAATTCCGTGCGCTCGGTAGAACTGCTGGTCTTCTGGAACAATTTCCCCAGCACGGGAATCTTGCTTAAAATCGGGACCCGCTTCTCTGTTTTCGTTTCCTCATCTTTACGCAAACCACCGATAACCACGGTACACCCGTCTTTGACCAGCACCGACGTTTCCGCCAGAGACGTATCCACGATCGGGATCTGGTTCTCCGACGGCGTCACTAAAATTTTCACCACACTGCTCACTTCCGTCTTTAATTTAATATCGATAAACCCGTCTTCGCTGATCCGCGGAACAACATCCAGCTGGATCCCGATATCGATAAAATTAACCTGTTCGGACACGGTGCTTGTCGATGAACCGGTAGTCGTGGTCGTGGTTACATAAGCCTGGCGTTCGCCGACATGAATACGCGCTTCCTGGTTATTGGTTACCGCTATTTTAGGACTGGAAAGAATTTTGGTTTCGCTTAAAGTATTCAGATAGGTCAATAAGACATCGAAATCATTTGACCCGATAAACCCGATATGCAGCTGATCGATACCGATGTTGGAAGTGCTGCTGGAATAGTTCGAGGTCGTACCGCTGAACGCATAAGACCCCACATTACCGACGTCTTCATATACCTGCGCACGCGAACGCCAATCCGCGGTGGTCGATTGCACCGCGGCAAACGGGGTCGAGCCGACATAGGTCAAATTCCCGTTCTTTCCCGACGCTTCAAATAACCCTTCCCATTCAATCCCCACTTCGGTGCCGTCGGCAATTTTGACTTTAACTATTTTCGCTTCCAGCAATATCTGCTTGGTTTTTTTATCCAGCGCGGCAATAAGTTCTTCTATTTCCTTCATGCGCTCCGGGAACGCCTGCACGATAACCTGGTTCGCGCGTTCATCCGCCTTGATTGACCCGACTTTCTTCGCATCCAGGCGGGTCATCAGCTGCTCTTCGACGACTTTGGCTTTCGCGTAATTCAGGGGGAAAACCCGGGTTACGTTTTGCTGTTCGAATTCTTTCAGTACTTTTTCCATCTGCCGAATTTTTTCCGGAGAATCCATGCATAATACACTGCCGGATTCCGGGTCGACCAAAATCCGGCCGACTTCGCTTTTTACCGCGTCCAGCAGGCTGAACGCCTGATCCGGGATGGCATAGTTCAGACGAAATATTTTTACTTCGCGCACGTCGGCAAATTTTTGGCCATAAAGCTGTTTATATTCCTCCTGAGTCATAACATTATAAATATTTCCTACCTTATCGTAGGCAAGCCCGTTTGAACGCAGCATAATATCCAGGACATCTTTCACCGGGACATCTTCCACTATTAACGTCACCCGCCCGGTCACCGACTTCGTGGTCACGATATTCAATCCGCTCTTGAGAGAAAAATATTTCAGCGCGTCGTTAATATCGATCATCCGCAGGTCCAGGGAAATCAGGCTGTCAATCCCTTTGGACAGCGGGGTGATTGCCGGTTGGGCCGATGCCGCGAGCATGGCCGGAGCCAACTCTTCCGCGCGCAATCCGCCGCAGGCAAAAACCGTCAGCACACTCAGGAACACCGCAAGCCGTTTCATCGCAGGTCAACCTCTTCCCCCTGACAACGCAGGATAACTTTGTCCTTCAGGATTTCTTTAACCATGATCGAATCAATCATATATCCTTTTTTAACGAAATAAGTTTTCTGAATTTTCGTATCTTCGATTATCGCGTCCGGGTCGTTCGACCAGGAAATCCCCACCAGCTTCAGGGTTTGGGTTATTTCCTGCAGCTTCGAGATAACCGTTTTATCCGGTTCTTTAAACGCGCCCCCGGATTCCCCCTTCTTATCGGTTACTATCCGGAACAAATCGCGCTCTTCCACTTTCTTAAGATAAAAATCCACCGGCTGCAGCAAAGATACAACTTCCGTCGCTCCGGCCTGCAGCTCCGCACCGGAATTTGATTCCTTAAAAAAATCCCCCTTTTTGATCGCGTCCAAATCGATCTTCAGGCCGATCCCCAATCCGACCGCGATAACGACAATCACCGCCTGCAGTATGATATTGACCGTTTTCAGGTCGATAAATACGCGTTGCCGTGAACCGCCCTTCTTTTTCAGCAGGTCCCGGAAAAAAGATAACCGGGCCTGCAAAGCTTTCGGAAAAAGCAGCTTTTTGCCGGCCCCCAAAGCGGTCCCGGCCGGGGAATTACCCTGTTTGCCCTCGATAATATCCAATAACCGTTTTTCCGGTGAAACGTCTTTATTAGCCATAGTATTGAACTTACTGCTGAATGCGCAGCTCCCTGATAATACACCCCGGATGATCGCAGCCCATCCCGGCGCCGCGGCTTTCAGCCTGATTACGGCTAGCGAACCACCATCGGCTGCCGGACCCAATGCAGCCCCTGATGAATTTCCTCATCGATCAGTTCTTTGACCAGCGTTTCGTCGACAACAAATTTATTTTTCATCACCAGGCTCTTCAGCGCCTTGTGACAAAGCATATTCACCCGGCGCGGATAGCCCCGGGTATGATGATAGATCGCGGTTATCGCGCTATCCAGGAACAAATTCATCTTTGCCTTGTACCCGGCCTAACGGATGCGGAATTCGATCATTTGGCGCATCTCGCGTTCATCCAGCGGGTTCAATGTGTATTTAAAACTTATCCGGTCGATAAAATTCGGGATCGACAGGATCTTCGAATGTAATTCCATCTGCCCCAGCAGGACCAGCTGGAGCAATTTATATTCATTAGTCTCATAATTCAGCAGCACCCGCAGGCATTCCAAAGTCAGCTCATTTAATTTTTGGGCTTCGTCAATAATCAAAACTATTGTTTTATTCTCCTCCACCCCTCTTTGGAACAAAAACCGTTCCAGGGCTTCTTTAAGATCAAGGATCCGCGGCCCGCTGCCGGCCGCCGAGACGTCGAAATTCCGGGTCAGCGAGGTCAGGAATACTTCCTCGTCGTTATACACCGGATCAAGCATCATGTGACAAATAAACCCTTCCTGAGATTTGATCAGCTGATACAACTTACGGCTAAGTGTCGTTTTTCCGGTGCCGACGTCTCCCAGGATTACACTTAAGCCCCGCTTCAGCCGCAATTCAATCATCAGGTTGGTCAAGGCCTGCTCATGCTCCCGCGACTCATAAAAAAACACCGGGTCCGGGCTCGTCGAAAACGGCTCTTTGTCAAATCCGAGAATTTTGTAATAGCTCATCGTTCACCTCAAAAAAAAATAAAAAGCCATACCTGTCCAGGCATAGCTTTTCGTTACGCGTAATACTCCTATGATTCCGTAAAAATCCATTTTCATATACTTCTTTTCCTTAAAAAGTTCCGTTTAATGCGTATTATTCAACATCTTCGCGATTATTTTTAATGGATACCCCTTGCCTTTCAATTCATCGATTTTATTAAGATTTCCTTCAACTTCCGTCGATTTATAGAAACGCTTATTCCCGGAACCTCTTTTCCTGACGGCATTCAGCAATCCAAAATTAGTATAATGATTCAACGTTTGATAGGAAATGTTATATTTCCTTACCACTTCCATAGCACTGATAATATCGTCGGTTGTGCTGATAATTTCGTCCATTTCTCCCTCATTCATCATTGTTAATAAAGACAATAATCCTCTTTAAATAGATACACTCCTTCCCCGGCAAAGGGGGACGGAGTCCTTCACTTCTTACAATTCACCGTCGATAACGGCCTTAAATTTTTCAAGCTGATAATAGCATATATGGTAACTATTGTCAAGTAATATATGGGATGGACACGAATGCACTCGAATTACACACAAATCATCGCCAATTAAAACTGCTCTCTATATATAATTTATACTTTTCGGAAGGCTTATATAATGTGCTTTTGGATAAATACACCGTAAATTTTTTCGTCTTTTATTGTAAAACTTTCGACAGCTTACGGCCTTCAGATCGAAGCTTTTCCGGCTTTTGCGTCCTTCGTCCTAGTCCCGCCGCTTTCCGGCGGAACGGTCATCCCTCGTCCTGCGGTCTTCAGCTTGCTAACCATCCGCACATCGCCAGGGCGCAGATGGTCTTGGCGTCGACAATCTTCCCGGAGGAAAACAGCCGCTGTATTTCTTTGCGGTCCATCACCTTAATTTCGATAATCTCGTCCGGTTCCGGCTGACGCGGACAAACCGTTAATTCATGAGCGGTAAAGAATACGATCTCTTCGGTGGAATAGCCGGGACAGGGATAAATCTTCCCGATCTTTTTGATTTTCTTTGCTTTATATCCGGTTTCTTCGATCAATTCCCGGTACGCGCAATGACCGGGCTTTTCTCCTTTGCCTAAAGTGCCGGCGGGAAATTCATATAGGTATGTATCGATAACCGCACGGTACTGCCGCAGTATGATCACCTTGTCTTTGTTTAGAAACGGGACAATCAGCACCGCCCCGGGATGATTGACGATTTCCAGGTTAACCGCATGGCCGTTGGGAAGAACCGTCTTCTTCACGCTCACATTCAATAATTTGCCTTTAAATTGTTTCATATTCCGCTCCTCATTTATTATATTCGCACAAAAACCCGTCAAAAAAGACGGCGGTCTCAATGCCCCCGCCATAAATTTTGGCGGGCAGACGTATCGTCGATCGGTTGCGTCAAGCGGTTTTAAACCGTTTACCGTTCAGCCGGCATTTCACTTTTTAATTTTATCTTTCTATTTTTTACTTGGAGTAACGCAATACTCATCCTACCACAAATCGCCCAAAAATAAAAACCGGGGGCAGAATCTATTTTCTACCCCCGGCGGTTTAATCGGTATTACGCTTTATTAAAGCCCTTTTTTGATCATGAACTCGATCAAATCGACCACGCGGCTGGAATATCCCCATTCGTTATCGTACCAGGCGATAACCTTGGCAAAAGTTCCGCCGATTACCTTGGTCAGCTTCGAATCGACGATCGAGGACGCCGGATAATGATTAAAATCGCTGGAAACCACCTCTTCATCGGTATAATCCAGGTACCCCTTCATCTTACCGTCGGCCGCGGCCTTAAGCAATTTGTTGATCTCTTCGGCAGTAGTTTCTTTCTTCAATGTGCAGCTTAAATCCACCACTGAAACGTTGGCCACCGGAACACGCATGGCGAAACCGTCCAATTTCCCTTTTAATTCCGGGATTACCAGAGAAATCGCTTTGGCGGCACCGGTCGACGTCGGAATCATCGAAAGCGCGGCGGCACGGGCACGACGCATATCCGCATGCGGCATATCCTGCACGCGCTGGTCATTGGTATACGCATGAATCGTGGTCATTAACCCTTTTTCAATGCCGAAATTGTCGTTCAATACCTTGGCCACCGGGCCGAGACAGTTCGTGGTGCAGGACGCGTTGGAAATAACCAGATGCTTTTGCGCGTCATATTTGTCTTCGTTAACACCCATTACGATGGTGATGTCTTCGCCGGAGGCCGGAGCGCTGATGATAACCTTCTTAGCGCCGCCCACCGTAATGTGATTGATCGCGCCTTTTACTTCTTTGCCTTTTTTATTTACGCCGTTGTCCTTGCTGGTAAAAATCCCGGTCGATTCGACCACCACATCCGCTTTCACTTCTTTCCACGGGATGTCCGACGGATCTTTCCCGGCAAACACTTTTACCTCTTTGCCGTTGATAACGATCGCGTTGTCCTTCACCTCGACGCTGCCCTTAAACCGGCCGTGAACCGAATCATATTTAAACAAGTGGGCTAACACCTTCGCGTCGGCGATATCATTGACCGCCACCAGTTCCAGATCCTTATTATTTTTTTCCAGGATAGCCCGGGCCACCATCCTCCCGATTCTTCCAAACCCGTTAATAGCAATACGTACTCCCATTGTGTTTCCTCCTTTCAATAGTAACCTCAATGAAAACGTTTCAGATTATTTGATCTCGCGCAACCATTTCGCGGCTTGTTCCGGTGGGCTGGGGTTAATATAAAAACCGGTCCCCCATTCAAAACCAGCAGACCTGGTAAGCTTAGGTACGATTTCAATATGCCAATGATAATAATCCAGCTCCTGTTCATGCTGAATAGGAGCAGTGTTAATAATAAAATTAAACGGCGGATCTGTCAAGACCTTTTTCAGCCGCCACAGCGTTTCCTGCAGCACAGCGGCCAGCTCACCGATCAGATCTTCCCGGATATGGTAAAACTGCGAACCATGCGTTTTCGGAATGATCCAGGTCTCGAACGGCGAGCAGGAAGCGAACGGCGTAAACACGACAAAATGCTCGGTCTCGCTCACCAGACGCTCTTTCTCTTCCAACTCCTGGCGGATGATGTCACAGTATACGCAGCGCTCCTTGTACCCGTAATAGAGTTCGGCGCCGCGCAAGGCCTCCCGCGTTTTCTTCGGCACGATCGGCAGGGCAATCAACTGCGAATGAGAATGCTCCAGGGACGCGCCGGCGCTGGCCCCGTGATTTTTGAAAATAATGATATATTCGAACCGCCGGTCCTTGCGCAGGTCCACACAACGGTGTTTATAGGCCAGGATTATCTTGGCCACTTCATCCGGGCTCAAGTCGGCGAGGTCTTTTTCATGGTAAGGCGTCTCGATAATCACCTCGTGCGCGCCGACCCCGTTCATCTGGTCGTAGAGGCCGATACCCTGGCGTTCCAGGTCACCCTCGATACGCAGCGCGGGAAATTTATTGGCAATCACCCGCAGGTTCCAACGCGGCTCGTTCGCGCGCGCGTGCACCGGCCGGTCGACATAAATCTCCGGGGGGGTCTTGTCCTCATTTCCGGAGCAGAACGGGCACAATTTACCCACCCGTTTTTTCTCCACCGACTCCGATTGATAATCCGACGGCTGATTAACCTGATTATAATTGACGATTATCCATCGCCCGATAATCGGGTCGCGGCGTAGTTGCTGCATTATACGATCCCTTCGTTCAGATATTTAGCGGCATCTTCCGGCGGCGTGGGGTTGATATAAAACCCGCTGCCCAGCTCGAACCCGGCCACCTTGGTCAACCGCGGCATGATCTCGATATGCCAATGATAATCATAATCGATCGTTTTCCAAAATCCCTGCGACGCCATTCGGCGGAACGGCGCGGTATGCACGATATAATTATACGGAGGGTCCTGCAGAGTAACCGACAACTTCCGCATCACCGACTTCATGATCGCGGCCAATCCCCGCGTATTCTTTATGGTATAAAAATCGCAGGAATGTTCCTCCGGCAGCACCCAAACCTCGAACGGGAACCGCGAGGCATAGGGAGCAAAAGCGATAAACCCGTCGCCGCGCTCGATAATGCGGCTTCCGGTCTGGATCTCCTGCCGGATCATGTCGCAAAAAATACAGCGCTCGCGGTATTCATAATACCGGCGCGCGCCGATAAGCTCTTCTTTTACCCGTTTGGGATTCACCGGCAAAGCGATCAACTGGGTCACGGAATGCCGGATCCGGGTGCCGCCGGCACTTTGCCCGTAATTCTTGCACAACAACACGTATTTGATCCGCTTATCCCCTTCCAGGTCCTGGATACGCCGGCTATAAGTATAAAACACCTGGGACAATTGCTCCACATCCAGGTCCGGGATATTGGCGATATGCTCGGGAGTTTCAATAATAAGTTCATGCGCCCCGATACCGTTCATGATATCGTAAAGCCCTTTGCCTCGGCGGTCCAGATCGCCTTCAATCTGCAGCAACGGCGGCATGTTCGGAGTGACCCGGACTTTCCACCCCGGGGAATTAGAACCGCTATGCGATTTGCGCACGGCAAAAATTTCCGGCGGGGTTTGCCGTTCATGGCCTTCGCAGAAAGGGCAATCCTCGTTTTTGGTCTCTTCCTTCGGAACGGCAAAATCATGCGGCCGCTTTCCGCGTTCGGTGGCAATAATAACCCAGCGGCCGATAATGGGGTCTTTACGTAACTCCGGCATGCTTTTCCTCTTTCTCCGCGATAATGCCCTTCATTATAACAGGTTCCTGAAGCAATTCAAGGGTGAAGAAGCATCTTGTCCACAGACCATTGACCACGGACCACAGCATGCAAACAGCAACGTACATGCAAAAACTATAATCCGCACTCCGGATTGGTTTTGACTGTAGTCTATCGACTGTCGACCATGGACAGCATTCGGCATGTTTACTCTCCGAATGCATCCCCCACCCGCACATGATGGCCGAGAACAAAATCATAGGCGGGCATGGCGCGTTTACCTTCGCTTTGCAGGGTTTCGATCAACAGGACTGCGTCTTTGACCGCCACCACAATACCCTTATTTTTCTCGATCGCCACCACCTGCCCCGGAGAAAATTCCGGCGGGCACTCAACCGGTCCGGTAAGCAGCGCGGTTTTCAGCACTTTAATAAACATTCCTTTATAATGCGTATGCGCGCAAGGCCAGGGCAGCAGCCCCCGCACCTGATTATGGATATGCCGTCCGGACTGCATCCAGTCAATCAACCCGTCTTCCTTCTTCAGCTTTTTGGCAACGGTTGACCGGGCTTCATCCTGGACCGTAAAATGAGCCGTACCCTGCTCTACCGCCGACAGCGCCTCCTGCAAAGCCCGCGCTCCCATTTCCGCCAGCCGATGGGCCAGAGTTATGGCGTCGTCATCAGCGCCGATCGGAGTACTCCGGCTCAGAATAATATCGCCGCGGTCCATGTGCTCATTCATTTTCATGATCGTCACCCCGGACTGGCTGTCGCCGGCGGTAATCGCCCGATTGATCGGGGCCGCCCCCCGCCAGCGCGGCAGCAAAGACGAATGCACGTTAACGCAAAATTTTTTCGGGCCGGATAATATTGCCGGGCTTAACTTTTGACCGAAGCTGACCACCACAAACATGTCGGCATGGTATTGGTTAAGCTGAGCCACGATCTCCGGGGCATTCACATCCTGCGGCTGAAATACGGGCAGATTATGTTCTTTGGCGAATATCTTTACCGGGGTTTCGCTTAAATGCAGATGCCGCCCTTTTTTACGGTCGGGCTGGGTAAACACCGCCGCCACCCGGTGACGCTCTGCCAATAGCCGTAAACTCTCCACGCTGAAATCCGACGAACCGAAAAATACGATATCCATGCCTGCTCCGATTGACAGTGTTCTGGTTTTAATTTACAATACTACTATATGGAAACGACAAATAACCCGCGCTATGATAATGAATTGTACCAAAAAGGGGTTGCCGCGTTAAGAAAAAAAAATTACGGCTATGCTATCGACCTTTTTCAACAGATCCTGGCCTCGGCCCCTGATTTTGACGAATGCCGCCGTTATTTACGCACCGCGTTACGGGAAAAAAGAGCAATAACCCCGCCGTCTCCGGCACAACGCGTTATCGAAATCCTCTTCGGCGCGATCTTATCCATAAAAATCTCGCTATTGCGCGCGGCAAACCGCAACGACGAAGCGGCCGGCATTGCTGAAAAATTAACCCTGCTCAATCCGTCCAACACCGGCGCGCTCTACACCTCGGCAATGATCCTGATGAGCCGGGGCAACCTGCTGCGCGCGATCAATGTCCTGGAAGAACTCTTAAGCATCGACAAGAACCATATCAACGCCTTGCGAAAGATCACCAATTTGTATTACGAAAAAAAAGATTATCCCAAAGCCAAATCCGCCGCCGCCCAGCTGCTCCGTGTTTCCGCCCATGACATCGAAGCGGAAAACATCCTCAACAACATCGCCGCCCAGGGAGTCATCGAAGGCGGCTTCGACAACATCCGGCCGGCGACGTAATCGATACGGTTACCCTCGGTTAATAATGGTTATCAACGGTTATTAACTGTTACTTAAAACCACGAATAAGAACAAAACCTAATATTAAAAATAATACCGCCAGCAGAATTTTCGCAATAACGACATTACGCGATAAAAACTGCGAAATTCTTTGCGAATGCACACCTTGATACGCGATAAAAAAAACACCTGAGAGCGGTAGAACAAACATACAGTTATACAGAATAAGATACCACATCGCCTTGTCTGCCAGTTCTTTTTTTTGCAAAATAAACACAATCGTCGGCGCATACATCTGCCCGGTACATACAGATTCCAATAAAGAAACCACCACCCCGCTGAGAAATACTCCCGCAATCAACTGCCCGGAACGCAATTTAATGCTTAAAAAACGATTGATCATCCTGCGTATAAAACCCGGCAGTTTTAAAACAACCGCATCCGAACACTTGGCATAATAATAGCGAATCCCGTCGTACAAACTTACGCACCCAAGCACCAACGCGATTATCCCGGTTAATAATCGCAGTACGGCAGCGATGCCATAATGTATAGAGACTACTTTGATCAGACGAAAAACACCGATACCCAAAAGAAGATACGTGATAAAAACCGCCAGCATAAATACCATGCCGGTTAAGAGCATATCGCGCCTGGTCTTTTTAAGCGCGGCACACAATGAGATAAAAAAGACGATTGTCACAAAAGCGCAGGGGTTCACTCCGTCGGCCAGCCCTGCCGAAGCCACGAGCAACGGGCTTAGTGAGGAAAACCGGGACAAAAGGACTCTCTCCTCATCGGCCGGATTAGGACACAACTCAGCTTTTATCTCTTCCGGAGTGATTGTCCGTGATTCTTTTCGCAGTTCTTCGGCAAGAACTATCGGCAGACGCTCACGGATTGCGGTTATGCCGCTAAGGCACTGTTCGCCGACAAAAAGTTTTACCGCGTGGTTCGTATCAACCCGATAATATTGTTCATAAAGGAGCTCCAACGCGAACGCGTCTTCGGTATCGACCGGAATATATCGCAGCACAATGTCTTGGTTATATTGATCAAGCACCTGCGGCAGGAATTTATCTTTCAGGTTTGCACATCCCTCACACGTGGAAGACGCAAAAAGATACGCGACCAACCGTGCGCCTTTATCGTTCTGCTTGCCGTAGATTACCCCGCACAAAATAAACAGCATAAGCACGGACAACAAAAACTTTTTCACTAAGATAACCGTTCCTTCTCCAAATATGGCTTTTTACTTGATAGAAAAACCATCTGCGCTATAATTACATTATGCGACAATTTATTTTTCTAATTTTATGTCTGATATTTATTATCTGCGTCCTATTTTATAAACCCATCATTGCTGCTGAAATAAACCCCGCACAGATCCGCTTTGATATCTTAGCCCCGACCGATACTCCAATTGAACGATCCTTAACTATTGTCAACAACGAAACTCAGGACATTTTCCTGGATAAAGTCCGTTCTTCGTGCGACTGCCTTGTCATAAAAAAAGACGTAGCCCTCTCACCGGCAATCCCGGCCGGTAAACACCGTGTTATAACTTTTACGCTTTATCCTAATTTAATCGGCAAAGGAAAATTCGCAAAATACATCTTTCTCAGTTTTAAAAACTCAGCCTCCCCGGTCATATCCCTAAAAATAACCGGAGAAATACGTTAACTTCTATTGCTGAGTCTTTCCCGTAATCGCTGCCCCCTCGGATGGAGACATTATCGTCACCGCCGGAGAAACCGTATCTAAATTAATTGTGCGCTGTTCCGTTTCTTCTGTATTGAGAAAAAGGTGGCGGAATTTCATATAGACTGTCTTTACGCCATCCCCATTGCTCAAAACATACGCCAGGCTTGCCGCATACGGCTGCCAAACCGCATCATCGAAACCGGCAGCTTCACTCACCATCAGCTCATGATCGGCATCCGACGATATCTGTAAAGTAATATCCGTGTGATTAGTATGGCTACCTTCTTTCACGGTAAAAGTACTATCCACAACCGGGAACACCGTGATATTTGCAGCGGCAGTAGCTGCCGGCCGCGTTGTTTTCTTCCCTTGATATACTTCGACATTTAATGCCTGGTCTTTTGGTGTTTTCCCCAGTTTAGGTTCAAATTTATAATGACCGATCGATACAAAAACCAAACTTACTGGTGTAGCGGGATCGGGAAAACTCGCCCGCAAAGTGAGCCCCGCTTCTTTAGCCCAACTGTTCCCGTCTTTCAGTTCCACATTAAAAACCGCGGTTTCTCCTTCGGAATAATACTGCTTATCCGCCTTTACCGTCACGCTCAAAGTCGCGCTGTAAGCCAAAGAGGCACACATCATACCACCGATTACCACTCCAGCTGCAATCATCCAATTTTTCCGCATACACACCTCCCCTTTACTTATTATAATATTTCCGCTTATCCTAAACAAACCTGCCCTCTGCGGCTCGTGCCACCGGGCGTGATACCCCGCCGGCCGGGGTCTGCGCGCACAGCACTTCATCCACGTTCGGGCCGTAGACGTATTCCTTGAGCAACGCTCCGCTCTCATCATATTCCGCGATGCAGTGGATGCCGTCATAAACATAGACAACCTTGCCGCTGCTGTCCTGCCGGAACGCGAGGTTGCCGTCATCGTAATAACCGTAATCAATCACCTTCCCGCTGCTGGAGGCCGCACGCGTAAGTTTATTCTCAGCGTTCCAAGTGTAAGTCCAAGTGACTCCTTTTACTGATGATGCCTTGAGATTGCCATCTTGGTCATAAGCATATGGTATTCAATAACTTTGAACAAGGCCCCCTCTAAATCCTATTCTTAATTCTAATAATTGTTTTTAATAATATTTCCTCTTACTACCACCTGTTTCACTTTACCTTCTTCTATTTTTTTAATCATAGCCCTTTTACATTCTTTATTACCGGTCAATATTTCCAGCCGTTTTTCCAGAACCTGATTTGCATCCAATAAGGCATCCCGAAATTTTACAAACATGTTTCTGTGAAAATGAATCGTAACATTGCTTATTTCCACAGCGATATATTTAGACATGCCAGTTTTTTTATCTTCTTTGGTAAGCTTAAAATTATTTTTAGATTCCAGCTCATCTGACGGCAACAATATCTCCAACGGCTTATCCGATATATAACAAATATCCCTGCCGATTTTTTGTAAAATTTTACCTTCTTTTTTTCTTTGCGAATGATTCTTCTTTTGTATCAGCATCTTAATCAATAGCCTCTTCCAATCCGCATAATTTATTAAGCAAGACAATCTAGGCATTCCTTTAAGAAAAACAATTGACACTTCAAATAAAACATAATTCATAAGAATCATCCACTGTCCGTCAACTTTTTTTAAACAAATAATGTTCTTCATAGCTCTTATCTCCTTAATCTATTGGCGTGTAGGGAAGAAAATGAATTGCTTCACACTCAGATACGTGCCCTATCTGTACAATTGAACCATCCTCACATTCATATATGCATTTAAATTTCATGCAAGCATCCTCATCAAATACAATCTCAGAACTTGCAAGATAACACATGATATATCCACTTTCGTGCATATTTCTATTATTTATTCCTTCTCCCCAGTTAGGATTAACTACATCGGGCATCTTAGGCGGCAGGATTGGAATTCCACATAGCCCTTTAGGATCATTAAACTTAATCGAATTATTTAAGCAATACCCATACAAATTCACCCCGCCCATTACCCCAATCGGATCCCGGGAAACGAACCTCCCTGCTTCCGAATCATACCATCTTGCCCTATAGTAGTAGAGATTAGTATCACTATCCAGCCACCGTCCGGTAAACAGGATCTGATTATCTATTGTGCCAACTGTCTTGGTTAGTGCACCATACACATCATATTCGTAAGATACAACCTTGTTGGCAAACCCATCCGTCAACGCTGTTACGCTCTGCAACGCATCCTGATGATAATACGCTACCCCGCCTGCCGGAGTCTGCGCGCACAGCACTTCATCCACGTTCGGGCCGTAGACGTATTCCTTGAGCAAGGCATTGCTTTCGTCATACTCGGCAATGCAGTGGATGCCGTCGTAAATATAGACAACCTTGCCGTTGATATCCTGCCGGTACGCCAAATTCCCGTCATCGTAATAGCCGTAATTAGTTACTTTTCCGCTGCTGGAGGCCGCGCGGATCAGTTTGTTCTCCGCGTTCCAGGTATAGGTCCACCAACTGTTTTCTATAACAAAAGATACATCAGCAAAATACAGATGATTAACAAGAGTACGGAAATGGAACACCACAAATAGATAGCCTCTTTTTTTAACAACAAACTAAATCTATATTTCTTGAAAATTACTATACCCCTAATAGTTCCCAATATGCTTCCAACAAAAATAAGAATAAGAGAACTCCACCAAAGACCCATAAAAAAGAATATGTATAAAAAATTCGGATTTTTCGTAAATTCATTAAGTGTTTGCTGGGGGATAATCGCATTTAAAATAAACACTGTGGACATTGACATCAAAGCCCAAAACAAAATTTTTTTAATTAACATATCTATTGGTGCATTAAGTTTATTTTCTTCCATTTTTTCTCCTTATAATATTAACCAATTTTTTAAACACGGAATACATTTTAGCCACTTTACTTTTTTAATACGCAGTCCAGTATCTCCTTCGGCTTTTTGGCAAGCATAAACGCAAAATTTGAATAGATTACTGCACACGTTATCTCGTTCATACAACAACTGACATCCCCATACATCCCGACTCAGTCCTAAAGGATCAACGAACCGTACCGGCTCATTCCCAACATACCCATACAAATTCACCCCGCCCATTATCCCAATCGGATCCCGGCTGATAAACCTGCCGCTACTTACGTCGTACCACCTCGCTCTGTAGTAATAAAGATTAGTATCGCTATCCAGCCACCGGCCGGTAAATAAGATCTGATTATCCTTTGTGCCAACTGTCTTAGTTAGCGCGCCGTATATATCATATTCGTATGATACCACCTCGTTGGCAAACCCATCCGTCAACACCACCACGCTCTGCAACGCATCCTGATGATAATAGGATACGCCGCCGCTCGATTCCAGTGTGCACAGCACCTCGTCCACATTCGGTCCACTTGCCCCGTTGCCCGCAGGGCTCACGGGGTAAACATATTCCTTAAGCAAGCCACCGGTCTCGTCATACTCGGCAATGCAGTGGATGCCGTCATAAACATAGACAACCTTGCCGCTGCTGTCCTGCCGGAACGCAAGGTTGCCGTCGTCGTAGTAGCCGTAATCAATCACCTTCCCGCTGCTGGAGGCCGCGCGTATCAGCTTGTTCTCCGCGTTCCAGGTATAGGTCCAGGTGGTGCCGGCAAGGCCCATCTTCCATGCCAACTATTTGACACTTTGGTTAAGCTATTCCTTTAAAAATTTATTGCGCAGTCCCATTTTGGGCTGCTTTAGCATAATCCCTTAATTCTTGCCGCAAGTAATTATTTCTTAAGAATTCAGCTATCAAATGTTGGCACAATGTTTTTTTTCTATTCATTCGAACCAAATGTCCCAATCCATGCAAAGCACTTTCTCGACATGCATCATGCGGCAGTTCAAGTATTTTTCGCATCGTTTCCAAACAAGCCTCCAAGATAGATTCTTCGCTATTTGTATTCCTGCCTAAAGAACCAAATGCTGAAACATCCCACCACATATAACAAACGGGATTAAGTGCGCCAACTCCTGACTCGTTCAAATGACTTAAATAGGGAGTACATCTTTTGAAGAAAATATTTGAATATATATTGTTAATTGTAAAAATTAATTCCCTCACTTTATTTAATTCGACATCATTGACAACAGCTTGACAGATAATCCCCGATGCCCCAGGATCAATTAAAAAATACAATCCTTGGTTAACTTGCTCATCAGAAAATACAGATAGTTTTTCTCCTGCTTCTTGGAATAATCGTGTAACATATTGCACTGAGAGATCATGATTCAACTCATAAAAAGGAGCATTAATACCATAAAACCATGCTGGTTTAACAACTTCATGATTAAAAATCCAGGAAATCCATTCTTCAAAAGTAAGTTTTTCCATTTTTATCCCCCATAATACAATTTATTTTTTTATTAATGTTCCGCTTCCAAAACCAGTTTTAAAAACCTGACATTGGCGGCGGTGTAACTGTTGTAATTTTGGGCAACACGGATGAATCATCAAAATATTCTTTTTTATCATCGCATTTAGTTTTTCTACAAATAATTTTTATTAAATCAGAACAACGCTTAATTCCTTGAAAAGTTGACTCTATCGCCCGATCATGCCCTTCATCTACAGACAACCCTTGACTTATTCTCCAGGCCTTTTCAGTTAGACGCGCAGCTAAAACTAGCATAAAATGCCATCGTTTTGCTTTTAACACTTCACAGGAATCACTCCCATTACACCGAACTGGGTCATCAAAAACATCATGATACCATCCTTCTAATCCCAATGGGTCAGTATTATTGACACCATTATTTCCGCAATACCCATACAAATTCACCCCGCCCATCACCCCAATCGGATCACAGCTGATAAACCTCCCGGTTTCCGAATCATACCACCGCGCCCGGTAATAATACAACCCTGTCTCCACATCCAGCCACCGGCCGGTAAACAAGATCTGATTGTCCGTGGCACTGGTTGTTTTCGTCACTGCGCCGTAAACATCGTATTCATAGTCTGTAATCTTGTTGGCGAATCCATCGGTCAATGCCGTCACGCTCTGCAAAGCATCCTGGTGGTAATAGAAAACCCCGCCGGCCGGAGTCTGCGCGCACAATACTTCATCCACGTTCGGGCCATAGACGTATTCCTTAAGCAAAGCCCCGGTTTCGTCATACTCGGCGATGCAGTGGATGCCGTCGTAAATATAGACAACCTTGCCATTGCTGTCCTGCCGGAACGCCAGATTGCCGTCGTCGTAGTAGCCGTAATCAATCACCTTCCCGCTGCTGGAGGCCGCGCGTATCAGCTTGTTCTCCGCGTTCCAGGTATAGGGGTGCCGGCTACAAAATCGCGTATTTACTTTTCGGCCTTCAGCACTTTTAGTTCATCTTCAAATATTTTTTTCCTAATCTGAAAAAACAGTTTTGAATCATCTGTCGCTAACTTATTCTTTAAGTAATTATCAAAAAATTTAATCTCCTTTTCCATTTCAAGGACTGCACGTCTACGATCCCCTTGCAACTGATATGACTTGGCAATCATCATCACAATCTTCCACTGGTTTTCTTTCGCAGTTAACTGCCTGGCACGGCAAAGATTATCTATCGCTTTTTTATAATCTTTCAAGAGAAAATAACAAAAACCTATTTTTTCATAATAAGTCGGGTTATCGGGGAACTGCTCATGTAATTTAATAAACCACGTAATAGCTTGTTTATAATCGCCATTGTCGATCAGCTTATCACCCTGCTCTTCCATTCTAACAGAAGAAGCCCCCTCGGAATTATTCCTTGTGTTTTGTACCCCTGGGATTACTTCCATTATTTTCTCTCTCACCGCTTTCAGTTCCTTTAATCGCATTTCATCCATTTTTATTGTAGCGGTAATTACAGATGGAATTATTCCTTTACGCATAAAGGGGGCACCCAGGAGCTTCCTGTTTAACACAATCGCAAATCTTGTCTCTACTTCCGAATTAAACAATTTTTCTATTTTATTAATGCTATCTGGCTTCAATTGAAAAGCAATTAAGTATTTATCGTCATCAGATAGCTTTTCTCCGATTTCAATCGACACAATTTCCTCGTAGGTAAACAAAGGCTCTTTTTTAACAAACAACGTTTGCCCGTTTTCATCTGCCATTTCTTCGAAAAGAACCTGTTCTTCTGTTGTAACTGATCCTTTGGCTGTTGAAAAATAAAGTTCATTGGCTACAACATCGGAAACAAAAAAAATATATGTAAGCATTCCAATACCCAAACATAATAGCAGTTTTTTCATACCCACCCCCACTTTATTTGCCATACACAATCGCATCATCAGTTTCACAATTGCAAGCTCCGTTGCCTAATACAATCCCTGGATCTTCAAACTGAGTTGGAACCACAGGGAATTCTTCTTTTTTTGTCGTGAACCTACGTCCATTTCTTCTTGTTAAATCATATATCCATGTTGCGTTATTTACGTCATCAAAACATGTTACAGTAGCTTTTTCAATCAAATAATCTAAATACGTTGAAATTTTTACCATTTTAAAATATTCTTGAATACATTTGCATCCTAAACACCCATCTTCATTATTACTAAAATCAGGCCCACTCAAAAATTTAACACCTATTGTCCTATAGTGCCACTCGACTTTTGAGTCTACAATCGGGCCATCATAAGGATCTATTATCTGAAGAATAGGATCCCAAGTACTTCTCTTACACGTAACTTTAAGCCCCAAAGGATCAATTCTGTTTACGCCATTATTCCCCACATACGCATACAAATTCACCCCGCCCATCACCCCAATCGGATCACAGCTAACAAACCTCCCGCTACTTACGTCGTACCACCTCGCTCTGTAGTAATAAAGATTAGTATCACTATCCAGCCACCGTCCGGTAAACAGGATCTGATTATCTATTGTGCCAACTGTCTTGGTTAGTGCACCATACACATCATATTCGTAAGATACAACCTTGTTGGCAAACCCATCCGTCAACGCTGTTACGCTCTGCAACGCATCCTGATGATAATACGCTACCCCGCCTGCCGGAGTCTGCGCGCACAGCACTTCATCCACGTTCGGGCCATAGACGTATTCCTTAAGCAAAGCCCCGGTTTCGTCATACTCGGCGATGCAGTGGATGCCGTCGTAAATATATTATCTAAAATTAGGATTATGCCTGCTAATTTTGCACTAAAGTAAAATCGCGAAAATTCCGAAAATCAAATGCATTATAAAAATTACTGACAAAAATTTATTTCTATGTTTAGCTGTGATTTCAAAAAAATATGTGCTTAAAAAGATATAATATATATTTTCGATGATAACTAGTGCTCCTTGTTGCTTCGCAAAAAATTTAAAAAAGACTATCGGCCCTATTATAAAGCCTAATACCGGATGAAAAATATCAATGCTAAACATTGTAATAAAAATTATAATTAAAATTGACAACAAATTACCTGCTAAGAACCCCCAAATCAAATTTCGCGTTGTTAAATTAATCTTTGTTTCTTTTACATGCATACTTTTAACTAAAAACACCCATATTAAGCATCCCAATAATCCCCATGTCAACATATTAATAAAATATAATTTAAAACTGAAAGCAAATCTGGCAAAATCACCTTGCATTAAACCAAGCAATTTGCTAGGCAAAAAACCAATAAAAAACATAAGTTTTGTTAATATGTCCAATGATCCATACCCCATTTGCCCTAAAAATGAAACAGTTGAAATAATGTTAAGCCATAAAGATATCAGTGAAAAATATAAAAATAATATAAACATGTTCCCTCCCATTAATTCATATAAATCCATGGATTTTTCTCAGATTTAAAAAAGTTAATTTCTTCACTAGAGATATTTTGATCCCCGCCATCTTTAGCCTGTTGTAAACAAAGGCCTAAGTTATGATCACAACCTTTTTTACATGAAATTCTTTGTTTATTATCACATAATCCTACACAGGAAAAATAGCAATAATCATGCAGCATATAGCATCTATCCCTATCATCTATGGGTGCCTTTAATTTGTTTCTCTCTTCAGGGCTAAGATTTTCAAGAGAAACCTCTTTACCTCCACTCCATTTAGGTCCTCCCCAATTTCCATACCATTTTAACAATCCATACGGATCAATAAACTTTACTGAATTATTTCCGCAATACCCATACAGATTCACCCCGCCCATTACTCCAATCGGATCACAGCTAACAAACCTCCCGCTACTTACGTCGTACCACCTCGCTCTGTAGTAATAAAGATTAGTATCACTATCCAGCCACCGGCCGGTAAACAAGATCTGATTGTCCGTGGCACTGGTTGTTTTCGTCACTGCGCCATAAACATCGTATTCATAGTCTGTAATCTTGTTGGCAAACCCATCCGTCAACACTGTTACGCTCTGCAACGCATCCTGATGATAATAGGCTACCCCGCCGGCCGGGGTCTGCGCGCACAGCACTTCATCCACGTTCGGGCCGTAGACGTATTCCTTGAGCAACGCTCCGCTCTCATCATATTCCGCGATGCAGTGGATGCCGTCATAAACATAGACAACCTTGCCGCTGCTGTCCTGCCGGAACGCAAGGTTGCCGTCGTCGTAGTAGCCGTAATCAATTACCTTCCCGCTGCTGGAGGCCGCGCGTATCAGCTTGCTCTCCGCGTTCCAGGTATAGGTCCAGGTAACTCCTTTTACTGATGATGTCTTGAGATTGCCGTCTGGGTCATAGGTGTAAACAGCCTTGGCAGTATTGTCCAAAACCACATCCAGCGTTGTCTGGGTAATATTGCCGGCCTTGTCTTCGGCTGATATATTCAAGGTGTTCGCTCCGGGTACAAGCTGAAGATTATCCGCCACGAACACACCATTGCGGATAGTTGCAAAACTTCCGTTAACGGTAATCGCGTCGATGTTGGTATCCGCCCAGGTTCCGCTTATCGAACCGAGTGTACCGCCGTTATAAGTAGAACTGGTTACCCGTTCCAACTGGTTGAGCGCATTGAACGAACCGGAAACCGACTCCGGAAAAATACCGCTTTCATTCAAAGACAGCCGATTCCCTACGGCGTCGAAACCATAGGCCTGGCTGGTATTGTCCGGATAAACGACATTGATCAGTTGGTTCAAAGCGTCATAAGCATACGCATGTGTCCCGGCATTGTCAATACGCTGGATACGATTGCCTGCCGCATCGTAGGTGTAGCGGATATCCAAGATACTGCCGGGAAACTCCGCTTTGCCGGTGGTAATCGAAAGGACCCGGTCCAACGGGTCATAGGCATAGGTCGTAATTACATTGTTCGGATATGACAACTGTGTCCTGCGGCCTTTTGCATCATAAGCAAAAGAAAAAACCTTTTGCGTACCGCCTCCGTCAATTATTGTTCCGGAAAGCCGGTTATTCGCATCGTATGCGTTGGTTACCGTGGTCCCTGAGGGATAGATCAATTTACTGCGATTGCCAACCGCGTCATATTCATAACGCAGCGCAAGTCCGCCGGGATACGTCACGCTTACCAGCCTGTCCAGGTTATCATAAGCAAAAGTCCGCGTGCCAATAGGATCGGTTGCCGAAAGAACATTTCCCGCTTCATCATAGGTGTAGATCACCTGTCCATCACCAAGCACGGTTTTGGAATGAATCCGGGTCCTTTCGTCATATTCATAAGCGATCTCATCTGTCCGGGCATTGATTTTTTTAAGTAAATTTCCGTTATTATCATATTCGAACATTTGGCTTGCGCCGAATGCGTCGGATTCCCGGGCCAGACGGTTATGACTTTCATAATCGTACTCGGTATGGTTCCCTGCGGCGTCGGTCAAGGTTATCCGGTTGCCCGCGGCATCATAGCCGAACCGCGTCTGTCCGCTTAACGCATCAGTTATCTGCACTAAACGATTATTTCGGTCGTAAGCATATTGACTGACATTTCCTTTGGCGTCTTTTACCTGGGTTTTGTTGCCGTTGGCATCATAGCCGATCTCTGCCTTTTCCCCCAGCGGATTAGTGATGCCGATCAACCGGTTCAGATTGTCATAAGTATAAATCGTATGACTGCCGATTTTGTCAATCGCCTCAATCAGATTGCCGTTGGCATCATATACATATTCATCGGCATTGTTATACATGTCTTTTTCCAGAATTTTTCTGCCCAAGGGATCATAGGTAAACGTAGTCGTATTACCACGGGCATCCGTAATCCCAGCGATCTTATCTCCGGAGCCGCAGCCGCCGCAGCCCTCCAACCCGGCATAGGTAAACGTAGTGGTATTGTTCAACGGATCCGTAACCGAGGTCCGGCGATTACGTTCATCATAGCCATAGGTCCAGGTACCGTTCGGTTTATGTTCGGTGATCAATTTGCCCATGGCATTGTAGGCATAGGTTATTTCCGTATTGTCGGCAAAACGAACTGCGATCCTGCGGTCCATAGCATCATATGTGTAGCGCGTAATATTACCCTGAGCATCGGTCTGCGTTATTAAATTACCCTCGGCATCATATACAAAAGATTCGTTTTCTCCGCCTGAAGCAGTCTTGGTCAACATCCGTCCGAGTTTATCATAAGTATAAGAAACAACATTGCCGCGCGGATCGGTTTCGCTTAATAAATTGCCCACCGTATCATAGGTATAAACCCATGCATTTTCCTCGGCATCGGTTTTTGATGCCATATTTCCGAATATATCATACGTATAAACCATGGTATAACCCATGGCATCGGTCTTGGTCAGCAAATTGCCGAAATTATCATAGGTATAGTGAATTACTTTACCTTGCGGATCGGTTTCATTAATAATAGAACCTGTTTCGTCGATACCGCGCTGCCAGGTATTATTGTTTTTGTCTTTCTTGATTATCCACTTACTGTATTGTGACTCATATGTCCATTCTTCGGAATATCCCAAGGGATCGACTCGCTTGGTAATATTTTTTAATCCGTCATATTCGTAATTCCATTCATTCCCAGCAGTATCGGTAAATTTCACAAGATTGCGAAAATAGTCATAAACATATCGCTTATTTCTACCGTCGGCATATACCGCGCTGTCCAAAAGCATCCGCGAATAATCGTATACCGCGGCATTGCCCTCTTTATCCGTATATACGGTCACCCCCAAAAGTTCATCTGTAACAAAACTCATGGTTCCGCCGCAGGGATCAACCACCGACTCCACCCGCAGGTTCCAATTCCAATCCGGGTAATCCATGGCCGAAGTGTACGGTTCGTTGAAATTATATGTTGTCGTATTGCCTTTTTTATCGGTAACTTCAAAACCGCGCAAGATCGTGGTGTCCGGGGTATCTTCAAAAACATGTTCGTATCTTTGAATATTGCCTTCGGGATCAGTCACCCTTGTCAAACTGGCATCGTACCCTTTGAAAACATTAAAAGCCAAATCATACTCATAACTGACTTTCCTTCCTGCGCTATCTTCAATCGATTCAACCAAATACACATTTTCTTGCCCGTTATAATACTCCCGCCAATTGATCCGGATAAAACGGTTGGTTGCCGGTTCGACAATACGCACCGGTTTGCTCACCAGCCCTCCCAAGGATTGATCGTTAAATTCCAGGTATTCAAACTTTATTCGATTTCCATAGCGATCGTCAATGGTTTGAACACGAAACAGTTCCGGCTCTGTCGCCAGCCCGGAACGTTTAAATACATATTCCGCTCCTCTCCTCAGAGTCCATTCAAAAGTATCGCTATCAATCTTGGTTAAGGTGCTGTACCCGCATTCCGGATTCCTGTATGCTCCATCCGAATCTTTAACAAAATTCAACTTCCTGCCCAATGCCGTGCGGATAGTCACACCAACATCAGTTTCCTGCACCTGAATATCCGCGGTTGTCGACCATCCACGGCCTAAAGCGCCGGAAAAAGCCGACTGGGAAGAAAAAAAACGTTTAAATACCAGATAAGCAACCCCAGTCTTTTTGCCGTTGCCGTTAAGCTCCAGATCGGTTTCCGGGATAAATATTTTCCCTCCGGTTACCGACACCGGGTCTTCATGATGGTCATCATCTTCCTGCCCGTCATCGGGATCTTCCGGACCATCATCTTGCTCTCCTCCGGAGGGACAAATCCCATGGTCATCCGGACCATCCGGATCGGATTGAGAAGCAACCGATGGCGAAACTGATCCAACCAATAAAACAATACAAAAAATCGTACCGATCAAAAATAATATCTTTAGTCCACCGACAAATTTCATGGTTACCCCCCCCTTCCGGTTACAATTCCGATTGGTTTTTATTTTTTTCGATTAAGCCCGCAAGCGTCTTGATGGTCTTCAGAGAAATTTGCACATCAACCGCGTAACGGGTATCCGGATATTTTGAAAGCAAAGATTGGAACGTGGTCAAAGCTTCCGAATATTTACCCGTATCGAACTGCAAACGCCCCAGATACAACAAACCGTCTTCTTCCATTTCCTCCATTTGCATAACCACGCGAAATTGCGTCTCGGCCAGATCGAATTTTTTTTCCGACCGGTAAATTTCCCCCAATTGCAGGCGCAATTCCGGGACCATTTCCCCGGCTTGAATCGCCTGTTCGGCATAGGCACTCGCCGCCGCAGGGTCCTTCTTTTCCCGTAAACATTGCAGAGCTTTCACCTTATTCCCGACTTTTTCAAAACACACGAAAGCCTTGTCGAATCCACGCAAGGAAAAATACATGTCGCCCAAAGCATCATAATCGTTGGCCTCCATAAAGTATTGTTTCGCCAGAGCATAGTTACCCATCTTAAAATAAGCCTTGCCGATACCGCTTTTATCATTTGCCTCCAAAAAATATTTTATTGCCAAAGTATAATGCCCCCGATTCAATGCCAGCAAGCCAAGACCTTGTACGTCGTTTTCTTTCTGAAAATACTCCCGTGCCTGTTTAAAATTTCCATTCCGCAAAGCTACCAGCCCCAAGCCGGAATAATCCAGGTTCCGCTCAAAACATTCCCGTGCTTTTTCGCGGTCGCCTTTACTTAAATATGCCAGGCCCAAGCCGGAATAATCATTGGCACTTTCGAAGAGCTGTATTGCCTTGCGATATTGCCCCATGCCCATATACGCGTGGGCTGCGGCCGTAAAATCGGATTGTTTTTTCATTTCCTCCAACGCTTCTTTATATTTATGCTGAGAACATAACACCAGCCCAACTCCAGCATAATCTTCGACACTTTTAAAATATTCCAATGCCCGGTTATGCTCATGCTTTTGCAGATACACCAAGCCCAGGCCCTTTTTATCGTTTACCAATCGAAACGCTTCTTCCGCATCCTGGTACATCTTTCTCTTCAAATACGTCAGGCCCAGCCCGGAATAGTTATTGGCCATCACAAAAGATTGAATTGCCTTATCATATTCCCTCTGTTTTAAATAATTATACCCAAACGCTGAGTACCCGTTCTCAAACCCCATAACTAAAACCGCCAGCGCGATCACCGACAAAACCATGAAACGGAACAAAAATCCCGGCCGTATTTTCATACACGCACTCCTTTCTAACTATAGTTTAAAATTCTTCACAATTGTCATCCCAATAAAAAACATGATCAGCACGGTCACCGAAAACGGGATGTACATAAGCTTTCTTATAACTGCCGTGTGCATTTTTAAAGCAAGCAGTATCGTCACCATAAACGATACCCCCAATGAAACCAACCACAAATTAGCGGTTTTCACTGCGCAAACAAGCATAAATGCTCCGCTGAGAAACTCGAACAACAACCACCCCAGAGCGTCTTGGTTATCCCGGTAATTATTGGTTACCGGGAAAAAAGTTTTTCCGGTAGATAAAAACAAGATCATTTCTTTGGCTGAATCCAGCAGAATCGAAAGATGCACAAAAGCAGCCAACGCTATATAACGCAGCATCTGCTTTTTATCCTTCCAAAACAACTGAACGGCAGGCAAAAGCGGAAAAAAAATTACGATAAACATGATCAGATAAAAATCCCAGACCCAAAAAACATTGTAACGTGTTTTTAAAATGACATCCATCCACCCGCCGTAAAATAACGGCGGCACCAGAAACAACGGCCCTTGCATCTGAAACCGGGCATAAAAATAAGGAATTATCGAACTTGCGACCAGAACAAATATCAAAAACGGCAAAGCCTGCAGCAGGGCAAAAGCGGAAATAAACACATCCGCTTTCTCAAACCAATGAACCGCTGGATCCTGTAATAACTTCGGAAAAAATTTTAATAAATATTCACAGGTTCCCCTCACCCATTTCCGGTTACGCTTGCGGTATTGCGTAAGAGTCCGCGGGAATTCCTCTCCACAGAAAACATTTTCAGCCACAATTCCATAATAGCCTAAACGCCGGACTTCCGATGAAAACGCGAGATCTTCGGTTACAACTTCCGGGATGCCTCTCAGTTCTTCGATAATCTGCCTTTTCAAAACCGCCCCATGACCGTACCACATAACAAAACCAAATCTATTTTTCAACGATACGTAATAACGCCAATGGATATCCACCATTGACTTTAAATCATTTCCCAAATCTCCTTTTTGGTCCGGCAAACTTTTCTGCATAGCCTGCACAAACGCGATTTTGGGATTGCGGTTAAAATACGGCATCAGCGAACGCAAAAAATCCTTCGGAAGCATTCCATCCGCATCCATAATTAAAACATAGCTGTATTTTACATCAAGAGACTTTAAAGCATGATTTATATTGCCTGCTTTATATCCTTTTTTTATCTTCCGGCGAATAACCCGCACCTTCTCTTGATTTTCTCCGGCAAACGTATCTATCTTTTTCTTGATCTCGGCATCATCGCCGTCATCACAAATAATTAAACACATCGGCGTATAATCTTGATCCAGACAACTTCGGCACGCGGTTTCGTTAAAATCGTTTTTGGTAAGATAAAGCACTGCCACCGGCGGGGAACACCCTTTGTCTAATATATTTTCCGAAAAAGGTTTAGAACGATAAAAGAAAGAGAAAACAACGTATATTCCGTGATAAAACGCGTAAAGCCACATTGCATTAAGGGTCAAAATGAATATAATAACGGATATTTTGGCCGCCCAAGGTTCTTTCCCGATCAGTAAAGAAAATAGCCGTGGATTAAAATATACTAGGCTTGAAAACCATAAAAAAACGATGCTTAAAATCAAAGCATCGCTTTTAACTAAGTCTTTGTATCTATTGAACATGATTATCCTAACATAGTTATGTCCAATTACCGGAAACAATAAAAGCCAGGGACTTCCTTCCCTGGCCTTTCACCGAAAACCATCCTTTTATGTAATCCATAGTTAAACAATACGTTATGAATCCATATTAACACCGCTTGTTTTTTTGTCAAATTAATTTTTTAATCTTTTATCCTTAATCTTTTTATAATAATTACGTTACAGCCAGCTTTTTCGTCTTAGTCCTTCGGTTTTTGAAATCACATCACCGCCAGCGGGTCGACATCGACCGCGAGTTTTACTTTGGCCGGGGTTCGCCAGGTCTGCAGACAGGCTTTCAATAACGCATTGGCCTGCAGGACATCGCTGCTTTTGATCAGGATCATCCAACGGCAATAACCGCGAAGTTTAAAAACCGACATCGGCGCCGGACCGATCATGTCGAATGAAATGTTACGCTTGGCGCTCTCGCTCTTAAGTAATGCCGCTAATTTTTCCGCGGCAGTGCCCACCAGCGCCTCGCTTTTCGAGCGCAGGACCAGGCTGGCCATATGGGTGCACGGAGGCAGATTGAGTTGTTTCCGAAACACCATTTCCTGTTCATAAAAACTATTGTAGTCGTGGCTGATCGCGCATTGGATCGCGTAATGATCCGGAGTATAGGTCTGGATGATCACCCGGCCTTCGACAGCGCCGCGGCCGGCCCGGCCGGCAACCTGGGTCAGCAATGAAAACGTCCGTTCGGACGCGCGAAAATCCGGGAGATTCAGGGTAACATCCGCGGCAATGACTCCAACCAAGGTCACATTGGGAAAGTCCAGGCCTTTGGCCAGCATCTGTGTGCCGACCAAAATATCGACCTTGCCGCTTTTTACGTCATCAAAAATGTCGAAATGCGCGGTTTTGGTCTTAAGCGCGTCGGAATCCATGCGGCTGATCCTGGCCTGGGGAAACAAACGATGCAGTTCACTTTCCACTTTCTGCGTGCCGGCACCGAAATAGCGGATATAATCCGCCTGGCATTCCGGGCACACCTGCGGCGCCGTGCTGTGATAACCGCAATGGTGGCACTGCATTTGGGATTGGTCAAAATGAAATACCAGGGCCACGCTGCAGCGCGGGCATTGCATCACATAGCCGCATTTGGAGCAATTGACGAACGTGGAAAATCCGCGGCGGTTCAGAAAAAGTATTACCTGTTCTTTTTTCGCCAGGCAGCGGCCGACCGCGTCTTCCAAGGGCTTGGATATGACCACCGCGCGCTTTCCCGGACGACGCTGTTCACGCATATCCACCACCTGCACCGACGGCAGCTCCCGGCCCTGGATACGTTCGGGAAGTTCGATGAATGAAATCTCCCCCCGGCGCGCGGCATAGGTCGATTCCAAAGAAGGAGTAGCGCTGCCCAGTATCACCACGCCGTTATCCAGCCGGCCGCGCTGCATCGCGGCAGTCACCAGATGATAGCGAGGCACATCTTCCTGTTTGTAAGTATTTTCATGCTCTTCATCGACAACGATCAGACCGAGATTTTTCAGCGGGCTGAAAATAGCCGAACGCGGTCCGATAACGATCTTCACTTCTCCGGTTTTGATCCGCTGCCATTCCACGAATTTTTCACTTTTATTCAAACGGCTGTGAATCACCGCGATCTTTTCTTTGCCGTAGCGTTCGGTAAACCATTGCAATGTCTGCGGGGTCAGCGCGATTTCCGGGACCAGGACAATGGCCTCTTTGCCCTGCGCCAGTACCGCGTCGATCGCGCCGAAATACACCTCGGTCTTACCGCTGGCGGTAATACCGTGCAGCAAAAACACGCCGAACTTGCCTTCACGCACAAACGGAAGTATCGCCGTCAATGCTTTATTCTGATGCTCGGTCAGAATATTATCCGCGGCTTTCCCCCCGGCCGGAACCCGCGGCAGCGAATCCGGCGTACCGCGCACCCGCACCGTGGTTTTGCCGTGCTTGAACGGCCCGGCAATCGCCGCTTCGATCGCTTCACCCCAGGAGCAAAAATAATATTCCGACATCCACCGCGTCAAGGACAGCATTTCCGCCGACAACAGCGGTTCATTATCGATAACTTCTTTAATATCGCGAATGCCCGGAATATCGGTACGGTCGAGAACGGCAACAATGTACCCGACCATGGTGCGGTTGCGGAAAGGGACCCAAACGCGTTTCCCGATGGCCACAGTTTGCCGCATCGGCTCCGGCACCGCATAGTCGAACACATCTTTCAGCGGCAAATTCACCGCGACTTGGACAAACCGGTTATCCTGCATGCGTAAAAAATCCCCTGGCGCACAGCGTCAGCGCCGTAACCACCACCGCGGCAATAACCACCCCGGCACCCACGGCCCAAAATGAACGTTTTTTATCCAAGCCGAATAATGACGCGGCAATACTGCCGGTCCAGGCCCCGGTCATCGGCAGAGGTACCGCGACAAACAGCATCAGGCCGAGTAATTCGTATTTTTCGATAAGTTCGGATTTCTTCTTCGTATGTTCGAACAACCAGTCAAAAAATTTCTTACAGATACCGACGCTCCGCAATTTCACCGATACCGGCTCTAAAAAATACAATAACGGCAGGATCGGCAGCATGTTACCGGCTATCGACAGCAGAAATACCTTAAGCGGCGGCATCCCGTATAAAATTCCGGTGGGAATCGCTCCGCGCAGTTCGGAAACCGGCAGCGCGGCAATGACCACCACCACCCATTCCGGGGGTAAAGCACTGAAAAATTTTACCAGCGCGTCATTCATTGTACACTTTCCATCCTTCCTTTCCCAGCAGCGGAACAAAAACACATCCGCAAACTTCTTGTTGAACAATTTCCGGACCATGTTTTTCCACTACCATCAGTTTCTGCAGAAAACGGTCTCCGATCGGAATAACTAATCTGCCACCCGGGTTTAATTGGTCCGCCAATGTCTGCGGCAGGGCCGGAGCGCCGGCGGTTACTATGATCCGGTCATAGGGCTGGAATTCGGCCAGCCCGATAGTGCCGTCGCCGGTATATACCCGCGTATTTTCATAACCACAACGCTGTAAATGCTCCTGGGCCGCAACCGCCAGGCGAGGGATACGTTCCACCGAATACACTTCCCGGCACAATTGGGCCAAAATCGCGGTTTGATACCCGCTGCCGGTGCCGATCTCCAGAACCCGCTCATCGCCCTGCAGCGCCAGTAATTCACTCATCAGCGCGACCATATACGGCTGCGAAATCGTCTGCCCGCTGCCGATGGGAAGCGGACAATCCTCGTAAGCCGAAGAAGCCAGTTCAGCGGCGACAAACTCATGCCGATGGACCCGCTCCATAGCCGCAAGCACACGGCTGTCGTGTATGCCGCGGCCCCTGATCTGGAGGTCAATCATTGATTTTCGTAAGGCATCGAAATTCACGTTATTTTTTTCCCGCTATACTTCGGAAGATCAATCTCCAAAACCGGATTGTATCGATAACAGGATGGATTTGACTCTTCTGATCGGCGTAGATACTGGTAACCGGAATCGATTCTATCGCGACATGATGCCGCGCGGCCTCGATTAAAATTTCCGATTCGGTCTCATATTTATCCGTTGATAGCCGTAATGATTTCAACACCCCGGACCGGATAAACCGGTATCCGCATTGCGTGTCCGGGATATCGCACCCGGCCAGCAGCGACACCGTACGGCTGGTTATAATATTGGTTATCCGGCGCACAAACGGCATACCCGCGGGGCAATGCATGCGATTGCCGATAATGATGCCCGCCGGAGAAAGTTTTGCCCGTTCGATAAACACGTCGATCTCGCGCGCTAAATGCTGGCCGTCGGCATCCATGATGATCGCGCCGTCATAATCGCGGCCGGTTATATACGCGAACCCGGTGCGCAGGGCCTGGCCTTTACCGCTGTTTTTTTCGTGGCGAATGACAATTGCGCCCGCGCCTTCAGCGGTTCGCGCCGTAGCATCCGCGGAGCCGTCGTCGACCACAACCGCATCCAATCCTTTGCCCCGGACCTCCCGGACAAGACCGGCAATTGTCCTGACTTCGTTATATGCCGGGAATAATACACATATTTTCATGCGCCCCTCATCTCATCGGAAAAACGGATCTCCCGGATAACTGCCGCAGGTCAGAGTACCTGAGTTTTGGCTGGTTTCCAAAACTCATGAAACATAAACCATTGCTTAGGATATTGCCGTACATATTTCTCGATAACCTTGATATATTTTTCGGTGATCGTCCGGATGTCGTTTTCTTCATTACCGGTATGCTCCGGATAAATCGGTTTTTCGAAGCTATAGGTAAAATATAACGGATTGCGTTCATCCCGGATAACAAATGCCGGCACAATCGCCGCGCCGGTTCGCAGGCTCAACAGCGCCGCCCCGCGCGGGGCAAGCATGGATTTACCGAAAAATCCGACCGTAATCCCGTGTTCGCCGGAAAAATCACGGTCGCCCAGGATACCGACAATTTCATTGCGTTTTAGCGCCGCGAAACATTGCCGGACACTGACCCCTACCGGAATAACCTTGACCCCTTTGCCTTTTCTTTGCGCGATAAAAAATTCGTCGACCCGTTTATCCTGGTGGGTCAGGGCAATCGCGTTCATCTTGTAACCGAGTATCGCCATCACCTGCGCGCATAATTCCCAGTTGCCGATATGCGCGGTAAGCCCCAGCGCGCCGTTCCCTTTGCCCAGGGCTTCATCCATATATTCCAGATTTTTGATCCGGATAAATTTATCGACGAACCGCCGGTCGATCTTTTCCGCGCGGAAGAAATCAACCAGATAGCGGCCGAAATTAGCATAAATCTGACGGGGATACTTCCGCAGGAAGCGATCATCCTTGCCGGTAATCACGCGCAGACTGCTGAGCATCGTGCGGCGTTCTTCCCGGCAGAAAAAAAACTTAAACCCGGTAAAAAAAACCCCCAGCCGGTACGCCAGCGAACGCGGCAAGCATAGGGCCAGCCATTGGCCGGCTCGATATAAACCGTACATCATCATTGATCACTTTCGCTGCATGAGATTAGACACGAGCTGCGCGATTTTTATTGCCGCCTGCGGGCGCGCATGTTTTGCTGCTGCGGTCTTCATCTGTTTCAACCGTTCCGTATCGGACAACAATTCTTCAATCAACCCGGCGGCATCAAGAGGGTTCCGGGCCTTTACCGCAACCCCTTCGCTGAGCAGAAATTCGGTATTTTTCGCTTCCTGTCCGGGGATCGGATTGACAATCACGATCGGCAGGCATTTGGTTAACGATTCCGCGGTGGTCAACCCCCCGGGTTTGGAAACAATCAGATCCGCCGCGTCCATAAGCATATTCACATCCCGGGTGTATCCCAGAATAGCCATTTTTTTCCGGAACAACAGGCGTCTTTTTTCCAGCCATTTCCTCAGTTTATTGTTCATTCCGCACACCACAATAACCTGGAACGGAATCGTAAGCGTGTTAATGGCAAAGATCAGTTCTTCAATCGGCCCCAATCCCTGCCCCCCGCCCATTATCAATACCGTCGGCACGTCGTTTTCCAGGCGCAAATGCCGCAATGCCGCCTCTTTGCCGCAGGACTCGGAAAAACCGGGGCTGATCGGGATACCGAACGGAAAAACCCGGGTTTCCTTGATATTATTCCGGATAAAACGGTCTTTGGTCTGCTCGCTCGGGACAATATAAGCGTCGACATTGTCATACATCCAGTAAGAATGCGGCGCATAGTCGGTCAATACGCCGACCAGCGGGAAATCGAGATTGTAGGTCTTTTTCAGGTCGGCGATCATCCCGCAGGGAAACGCCTGCGAACAGATAACCGCGTCCGGCTTAAAATTCTTGAGCAATTTTTTGAGCTTTCCGGAATTGAACTTATGAATCAGTTTACGTACTTTCCGGGTTCGCCGTACTATTTTGGGGTTATCGTAGAGATATTCCCAGACCTCGGGTTTAGTCTTAATAACCTTGTTGTAGACACTGTTTATGACTTTTTCCAGGATCGGATTGGTATAATTGAACGAATTGATGCTCAGAGTCCTGATCCCGGGAATCTCGGAATGCAAGGCTTCATCGATCGCCTTTATCGCGCGATGGTGCCCGGAATTATTGGATATATACAGCAAAAGGATACGCTTCATAGAGACATTATGATAGCATAAACGCGGAAAGTTAGCAAGGCAACAGCCGCATAAAGGGTTTAGGAACCGCTCAGTCCCTGTTTTTCAGCTTTAAGACCGCTTCCGCTATATTTTCGGCCATAACCCGGTATCCCCATTGGGTGCAATGGGAATCCCCCCGGGAAACAAACAGCTTTTTAACCGGGTATATCCGAAGAAGTGCTTTAAAATCCTCCCGATGATCGACCAGCGGAACGCCGTAAGTATCCGAGGCATTTCGCATCGCGTAAGGTACCGCGTCCGGGTACCCGGAAAATATCAGCGCGATATTGTTTTTCCGGCAGATCAACGCCATTTGTTCAAAATTCTTCAACGTCGTCCGCAGGGTTTGTTTTCGGCCGTAAGCCGCGGTGTTACTTTTGCGATTGCGCTCCTCGGCCTTTAAAAAAACCGCGGCATAATAAGTCCGCGAATCCAGGGGAGTATCGCCGGGATTAAACAAAAAAGCCTGCTGATACGATCGTATCGATTTATCGAGCTGGTTATTCAGAAAATATTCCCCGGCCTGATGACGGTAACAATCGCTTAACCGGCCCTGCAGGTATATATTTTCCGGAAAACGTTTCAGCAAAGCGGTATAACAACGTATCGAGGCGTCGATATCATTATATTGGATACAGGCGTCGGCCAATTCCTCCTGCAGAATCGGGTTGTCCGGATAAAAGTAAAACATCCCCGATAAAAGCGTGACGGCCTTTTCGTATTCCTTATCGATCTTTAATTGCCTGGCCTTGGCCAGCGTTGCTTCAAGCCCGCGGAGATTTCTATCGGACGGGGCCGGGACGGCCGCGGCTTTGATATTCTCAAAAATAATACCGAAAAGCTTCAGGATTTTCAGCCGCGAAAGCCGGATCTTGTGCTTCACGCTTAAAAACGCCAGTTCATAGTTGCACAACACCGCGTCCAGATGATAAAAATCATTGCGTGAAACCGAAACCACAATCATATCCGGCTTAAACCCGGACAAAACCTCGTTCATGGTTTGCAGGACCT